>NZ_JBHTJF010000021.1:677-62284 GCF_042675605.1 Savagea faecisuis | reverse complement strand
ATTCTACCAAGAAAGGGTCTTCCTTTTTACATGGAATTTTTCATTTACACAAAATATTTTATACTCTCTTACTTTGATCTGTACGTTCTTGCAAAATTTCTAAAATGTCTAAAGCTAATATTCTTCCATCTTTATGCACTTTGCTTCCCGCCTTTACGATAATATAAAGCTAGTATATCAATCATGGATATACTCATAAATCCATTGCGCTACGTGAATCGTTTCCGATAAAGGAAAATCTTCTCCAAACGATCTTTTGAATTCTCGGCCGATCAATTCTGCAATTTGTTCGACCGTATAGGCTGGTGTTAATTTTCTGGAAATACGGTCTGATAAACAATCATATTCATCAAGCGGTGCACCGTCTGGATGTCCTGGCATGAGAACATACGGGTCAAATCGATTGATAGCCATCCGAACTTTTTGTTTTAAGTTCATCTCTTCTGTATCGACACTTTCTAATCTCGCACCTAAAAGTAATTGCTCGTATCTTTCATCATCTCTACTTTCCCAACCTATAACCATATTCCACACCTTATCATCCAAATCTTCTCCGTCTGCTAACTCGATTGTCATATGCTTCGTCAAATAAATATTTACTTCCGCTTCTACTTTTCTCACGATGAACACCCTTTCTACTGAAATGTCTCTCGTACTAAAGCGATATATTCTGCATATTCTTTCGTATCGGTCACATAGTGAAATGCTTCGCCGAGCGATGTGTAATACCACTTTTGCTCTTGTTTGCCCGCATTGAATTTCTCCCATACTACTTCTCCACGCACAGCATATTCTTTTGCAATCGCCCGCATATTCGATAATTTATCAGATAGTGTCGCAATTTCAACAGCTCGTGATTCATTTTGTTTTAAAAATTGAATCGTCGCTTCTTTTCGCTCTTTCCACGTTTTTGATTTATCTTCACTTTGTGACTGGACGAGTGTCGCTACTCTTTCATTGAATAGTTCGACGAGCGTCTCGTACGTGACGAATGCATCTTCCATCGTATCGTGCAAAATCGCTGCTGCGACAACTTCTTCATCGATCACCCCCGCTTCATTCGTCAAGCTAGAGGCGATGACGCCCGCCTCTAAACAGTGTAAAATGTAAGGAATATCCGTCCCTTTTCTCGTTTGATTTTGGTGACAAACCGTCGCAAATTGAATCGCTTTATGAATCATCTATACCCACTCCTCTTTATTTTTGATAGTCGAGACTCGCTTTTACACGAGTCCTGCTTCACGCAATGAAATACATTCTTCTTTCAAGATGCCATGCTGTTCATAAAACGCCCAAACATCTTCACTTTGAAGAACATCCCGCTTTGGCAGGCGACTATGTTCTTCCGCTGTTAATACGACGAAAGCTGTACCTTCATGAATTTTTTCTAAATACGCTAACATCTCTTCCCCATTGTGAATCGCTTGTTCATCTCCAGACGGTAGTTGCATACGACGAAGCGCTTCTTCTTTAACGACTTTCCGAAAGAAGTCTCCCATCCTCAAGGAGTGTGAAGGTGCGAATAGCACCAATGAATAGGTGGGAGATGAATTTCGGTTGGCTTTAGCCAAAGAATTTGGTAAAATATAGACATAATGTTCTTTGACAACTGGATATATGGAGTTGCATACGGAAATAAGAGCGAAAACCAAGCCCCTCGTATGCGTAAAATATCCAAGGTACTCAAAACATTGCGTATCAGTAGGGTTGGAATGCCCCGAATTCACGCTCGTGGAGAACACATAAGACTTGCTTGCAAGCTATGTTCGTGGAAGCGAGAAGCCCCCACTTCAAACGAAGTTAAGTGGGGGGTAGTTCACTTGTTTTCAATTCTAACGTATGCTCTAAGTGGAATTTACGTGCTAAGTCTCCCCCTTGAACGAAAAGAGCTCTCGCATTTTTAGACCAAGGGAAATCGTACGGCTTGTTGTGGCTATAACGTTCTTTCGGAATACGTGCTTCTTCCCACATTTTTTGTAATGCGTTGCGATCGACGACGTTGACAGATGCTAATGAATAGCGCTCCCCTGTTTCATTCATCGCATTTTTATAACGGATGTGTGCTTGGAAGACATCGAAAATATATTGCGCATCTGCCAAGTTTCTTTCTGGACCTAAATTTTCCAATTGATGTTCGAATAATGTTTGTTTCATTACAATCTCTCCTCATTTTAAATGTTATTGTTCTTACTTGTATCGTTAGTTTACAATTTTGATTAGGTCGTTTTTGACCCATTTCATTCCATCATTGAAATCTTTTACTTTTCTTTTCAATCTGCCCCTTCCTTCTTTCTATCTTTAGTATACAAAACGTTATGTGTCATTTTTGACTCATTTTGATGTTTTGTGCAAAGTTATTTATTTTCTTTTATAAAAGCTATCGAAACACGATTTCAACATACGATTACGAAAGAACAAACGACATAAAAAAGCTGTCCTATTCGAATAGGACAGCTTTCGTTTGGGGTTATTACTATTATGTTATTTGATTTAGGGAGTGGTAGGGAGGTTAAGAAGCGTGAGTCGACATAGCGCGTTTTTTCGCTTCGAGTCGATATTTTTTCAAAATCGCTTCCGTATAACCATTTGGTTGTTCTTTTCCTTTAAATATTAAATCTTGTGCCGCTAAAAATGCCACGGAATCATCATAATTTGGCGCCATCGGACGGTAAAGGGGATCGTGGAGATTTTGTTCGTCCACTTTTTGCGCCATACGTTCAAGCACTTCACGTACTTGTTCTTCTGTACAAATTCGATGCGCGAGCCAGTTCGCAATATGCTGACTGGAAATACGCAATGTCGCACGGTCTTCCATTAACCCGACATCGTTAATGTCCGGAACTGTCGAACATCCGACACCTTGATCGATCCAGCGAACGACATAACCTAAAATACTTTGGGCATTGTTTTCGAGCTCTTCTACAATTTCTTCTTCTGTCCAGTTCGCTTCTTCTGCTAACGGAATCGTCAACATGTCATCCACATAGTCTCGCTCTGTATCAATCGTTCGTTGCACTTCTTCAACATTCACTTCGTGGTAATGTAACGCGTGGATCGTTGCTGCAGTCGGCGAAGGGACCCAAGCCGTCGTCGCTCCTGATTGAGGATGAGCGATTTTTTGTTCAAGCATCGCTTGCATTTCGTTCGGCATCGCCCACATTCCTTTTCCAATCTGTGCTTTTCCTTTCAAACCGTTACGCAATCCTGTCGCTACGTTAGACTGTTCATACGCTTTTAACCAAGCGGTTGACTTCATATCGTTTTTTCTCACCATCGGACCCGCTTCCATCGACGTATGAATTTCATCGCCTGTCCGATCTAAAAATCCTGTATTAATGAAGACGACGCGGTGGCGAATTTCGCGAATACAATTTTGTAAATTGATACTCGTTCTACGTTCTTCATCCATTAAACCCATTTTAATCGTGTAACGCTCTAATCCGAGCAAATCTTCAATCGCATTAAACAAGTCATTCGCAAATGCGACTTCTTCCGAGCCATGCATTTTCGGCTTCACGATGTAAATGGATCCTTTTCGCGAATTACGATGCGACGTCTGCCCTTCGATGTTATATTTCGCAATTAATGACGTCATAACACCGTCTAATATTCCTTCATACACTTCTTCCCCATCCTCTAAAAGAATGGCGTTATTTTGCATAAAGTGTCCAACATTTCGAATGAACATTAATGAACGTCCTGGTAACGTCATTTCATTGCCGTGACGATCGAGGAATACTTTATCGTCTTGCAAACGACGCGTAACTGTTCGATCTCCACGTTTAAAAGTTGACGTTAAATCTCCACGCATTAAACCGAGCCAGTTTTGGTAAATGTGAAGTTTATCTTCAGCATCGACCGCTGTTACAGAGTCTTCACAGTCCATCAATGTTGAAAGTGCCGCTTCGATTACGATATCTTTCACATGTGCCTGATCTGTCTTTCCAACAGAGTGCGACGGGTCGATTTGCACTTCGACATGCAATTGATGATGTTCTAACAAAACGGACGTTAAAGAGTCTTGGCCCAAATAACCTACGAACTGTTCATCACGTTGTAAAGTCGTTTTTTCTTCATTCGCTAACGTGACGATTAACGTCCCAGACTGAACTTCATAGTGAACCGCATCCGCATGGCTTCCTTTTTGAAGCGGCGCAATTTGATCGAGAAACTTCTTCCCGAACTCAATCACTTTCCCGCCACGTTTCGGGTTGTAGCTGTCGCCTTGTTCGTATCCAGGTTCTTCTGGAATAATGTCAGAGCCGTACAATGCATCGTATAAACTTCCCCATCGCGCATTCGCTGCATTCAATGCATAACGTGCATTATCGAGCGGTACGACGAGTTGGGATCCTGCTTGTTTCGCAATTTCATCGTCGACATTTTTCGGGTCAACAGGCTCCGCACTTTTCGGCTCTTCTAAGTATCCGATGTCTTTTAAAAACTGACGATACTCTTCTTTTTGCGCACGCCAATCATTTTTTTCATGCCACGATGAAATTTGACGCTGTAATTCATCTCTTTTTTCAAGTAATGCACGATTTCGCGGTGTGAATGTCGTAATGAGCTTCTCAAAATGTGTCCAAAATGTTGGCGCTTCCATTTGTAGCCCTCGTAACACATGCTCATTCACCCAATGATACAAAGTTTTTTCAATCTGAATGGAACCGTGATCTACATATTCCATATTCTCCTCTCCTTTCCATCAATGAAAAGACTCCCCACCCTCACCGTCAATGATCATGTGGGCGTGGATGGGCAGTCTTTCAATGTATATTAACCTTCATGCTTTCCAACACAACGCTCACATTCTGTATGAAGTGATTCAATTTCTTCACGAATCGGTTGGCCACATTGTTGACAAATTTTTTCTGAGTATTTGTAAGTTGTATTCATCATAGTTCATCATCCTTTTTTTATAGTAGTGAATCACCTCCACTTTCGAGAAGGCGATTATGTTGTTTGACCATTAAAACTGCTCTGCTTCTGTCGATCCTGCCATCGCTGTCGTTGAAGACATGCCGCCGCTAATGACTTGAGTTACTTCATCGAAGTATCCTGTTCCTACTTCACGTTGGTGACGAGTTGCTGTGTATCCTTTTTCTTCACTTGCGAATTCCGCTTGTTGTAATTTTGAATACGCTGCCATTCCGTGATCTTTATATTCGTATGCAAGTTCGAACATGCTATGGTTTAACGCATGGAATCCTGCTAACGTAACGAATTGGAATTTATACCCCATTTTCGCGATATCTTGCTGGAAGCTTTCAATTTCTTCATCAGATAATGCTGCTTTCCAGTTGAATGAAGGTGAACAGTTGTAAGCAAGCATTTTGTCTGGGTACTCTGCGTGAATCGCTTCCGCAAACTTGCGTGCTTCATCGATATCTGGCGTTGCTGTTTCACACCAGATGAGATCCGCATACGGTGCATAAGCGAGTCCTCGTGAAATCGCTTGGTCGATGCCAGCTCTCGTACGGAAAAATCCTTCCGACGTTCGTTCTCCTGTAATGAATGGGTGGTCGTTTTCATCAACATCGCTCGTCACCATGTCAGCCGCGTTTGCGTCTGTTCTTGCGACGATGACTGTCGGAACGCCCATCACATCTGTTGCGAATCTCGCTGCGATGAGATTACGAATTGCGTTTTGAGTCGGAATTAATACTTTTCCTCCTAAGTGACCGCATTTTTTCTCACTCGCTAACTGATCTTCTAAATGGACGCCTGCTGCTCCTGCTTCAATCATCCATTTCGTCAGTTCAAAGACGTTTAACGGACCTCCGAACCCTGCTTCCATATCTGCTACAATAGGAGCGAACCAGTCAAAACCGTCTTCGCGTCCTTCCGCTTGATCGATTTGATCCGCTCTTTGGAACGCTTGATTAATTCGTTTAACGACTGCTGGTACACTATCTGCTGGATATAAGCTTTGGTCTGGGTACATTTGACCCGCTAAGTTTGCATCTGCTGCAACTTGCCAACCACTTAAGTAAATCGCTTGAAGTCCTGCTTTTACTTGCTGAACCGCTTGGTTTCCAGTTAATGCTCCGAGCGCATTAATGAAATCTTCTTCTTGTAAAGATTCATATAATCTTTCTGCCCCACGGCGAGCGAGTGTATGTTCAATTTGAACACTTCCTCTTAAACGAACGACATCTTCTGCTGAGTATGGACGTTCAATTCCTTCCCATCGAGGATTCGTTGACCATTCTTGCTGTAATTGTTGAATTTGTTCTTGACGACTTGTCATGTCATTTCCCTCCAAATCATTTTCAATGTATTAAACTGTTTTACAACAGCTATGTTTCTTGTATACTAATCTATAACAGAATTTCATTTCTGTCTTCATTTTCCGACAGAACGTTGTAAAATGAGATGAAATAGTCTATTTTCAGATAACTCAAATAATCTGTAGTAAGACAGATGATCGAAAGGGGATAAAGATCAATGAATGAATCAATTGAACAACTACTCATGATGCTCAGTGAATGGATTCCGAGTGAAGCTTCTATCGCCATTACCGATGAACAGCAGTTTTTGCAATTTTATTCTGGACGAATCGATTTACAATTAAAACGAGGGATGCCGATTTTCGATGGGAGTATCGCAAGTGAAGTATTGAAGAAAAATGAAATTGTTCAATCCGTCGTTGAATCACCAACGACTGGCGAAACGTATTTCGGAATCGGCTATCCGATTTCTTTCCACGAAGAGCGCTTCACGGTCGTCATCGTTTTACCAGTAGCTTATGCGACGAAAATGAACGAACCGATCACATTCATTACCGGTCGACTCGACGACTGTTGGTATCCGATCGCTTTTCACGATATTACCTATTTCGAAAGCTTCGAAAAGAAAACATGGTTCGTCGCTAATGGAGAGACGTATCAAAGTATGTATAAATTAAAAGAACTCGACTATATATTACCGAGTTACTTTTTAAGAGTTCATCGTTCTTATATTATTAACGTCCATTTCATTAAAGAAATTTCACGAGACGTGGCGTCAAAACTTCAAATTGAAATGAACGATCAATTTACAATTCCCGTCAGTCAAACGTACGTCCCTCATTTACGAAAAAAATTAGGGTTTTAAATAAAACAAAAAGAAAGAGCAGATGGAATGAATATTTTCCAATCTGCTCTCTTTTTTATAATGGCATAAATGATAGTAATACGTAATTCATCATAATCGTAAATACGACGTAAGCTGAAGCCATCAATATATTTTTCGTTAACACTCTTCCTTCTTTTCCAATCATCCCAATCATAGCGGTCGCACTAATAATGTTGTTAATCGACAACATCGTCCCTGCGCTCGCTCCCCCCATTTGCGTTGCAAAAATAAGATCTTTCGGTAACTGTAACTGCTCGGCTGCTACTTCTTGAATCGGCGCAAACGTTAATGTCGACACGGTCGCGCTTCCTGTAATAAACGTTCCAAGCAAACCGAGAAGCGGTGCCATGATGAGCCATACACTTCCGAAATGATCCATCAACGTATAGGCAATTTGTTCCGGCATGCTCAGTTGACCGATCATGTTCATAGAGGAGTTAGAAAATAATTGCACGAACATTAACGTAATGATTAAAACAAGACTCGGCCTCGACACTTTTTTAAAGGCAGTGGAAACCGATGTTTTAAAATGACGAACCGATTGTCCCATCACGACAATTCCGAGTAAAGCTGCAATGATTAAAACGAGACTTGGCGAATAGAAAAAATCTACTTCCGCATGAATATTCGCTTGCCCTAAAATATTTTCCCATACGTATTTTTTCTCCTGTAAAAATTGTTGAACCGGTGCTACTGTGCGTGTTAATAATAAAAGAACGACGACAATTGCATACGTTGACCAACTGCGACACACCATACTGTATGAAAGTGTCGTCGTTGGTACAGCTTCTTTCGGAACGAATATTCCTTTTTTAATGAATACGATGGCGAAAATAAATACAGTAATCGGTGCTAAAATCGAGACGAACTCAAAGCCGACATAATGAATATAAACGTAACCGAATATCGCATAACTGATACCGACCATTAAACTGAATACGACATAACGTTTAATCATCGCATACTGTTTCGTAAATAAGACGTGGTAAAAAATGATGAGGAGCAACGGAGTTATAGCAATATTCAGAAAATCAAGAATCGATAACACTTGTGAAATTTCTTGAAATGCTCCCCAATTCGCTTGTTTTATATTACTAAATCCGATAAAGGTCGGAACACCGACAGCCCCAAATGGAACGGCTGCTTTATTCGCCATTAACGTTAACACGACCGCAGCGAAAGGTGAAAATCCGACTGCGATTAAAATTGGAGCAGCGATAATGGCCGGTGTTCCAAACCCTGCGACTCCTTCTATGAGAGAGCCGAATAAAAATGCGATTAAAATGAGCAAAATATTCAAGTCCGTTGAAATAGCAGTGAAACTTTTTTCAACCCATCGAATCGCCCCTGTTTTTTCTAGCGTCTGTAGTAGTACAGTTGCGCCAAATAAAATAAAAATGATAGCAAATGCTTTAAATACCCCTTGAATCATCGAAGCCCCAATGACAGTCATCGACATTTTCCAATAGTAAGCTGCACCTAAAACAAAAAGTAAACTAATACTCATCCCTTTTAATGCATTCATTCTTAAAAAAACTAAACAAATAAGTGGTACGATAATTGCCGTTGAAGCGATCCAAAACATGACATCATCCCTTTTCCGATATGGTTCCTCTTTTCTAAATTGGTATGTTGTCAAGTTTAAAACGTTATTTTTCTTTGTCAACCCCTCATTCATCACAGCTCAGACGAGTTATTTTTCAAAAAAACTGCGTACCCTTTGATATATAACAGTTACAGTTCTTTTTGAAATTTAAATTTTTTCTTGAAAATTTTTTTGAAATTCATAGAAATGATACGAGGTTGACAAAAAAATAACACTCAATCATCCATTCTATATAAATGAAAAAAACCCTTGCCACAAATAATATTGTGACAAGAGTTTTAAGCAATTAACCGATTGAACCTTCCATTTCGTAGTTGATGAGGCGGTTCATTTCGACTGCGTATTCCATTGGGAGTTCTTTTGTGAATGGCTCAATGAAGCCCATGACGATCATTTCTGTCGCTTCAAGTTCTGAAATTCCGCGGCTCATTAAGTAGAAGAGCTGCTCTTCCGAAACTTTCGAAACTTTCGCTTCGTGTTCGAGTGAAATGTTATCGTTTTTAATTTCGTTATATGGAATCGTATCTGATGTCGATTTGTCGTCCATAATTAACGTATCACATTCGATGTTCGCACGAGCGCCGTCTGCACGACGTCCGAATTCAACAATTCCGCGGTACGTTACTTTACCACCGTGGTGAGAGATTGATTTCGATACGATTGTTGATGACGTATTCGGTGCGAGGTGAATCATTTTCGCTCCAGCGTCTTGGTGCTGTCCTTCTCCTGCTAATGCGATAGAAAGTGTCATACCACGTGCGCCTTCGCCTTTTAAAATACATGCTGGGTATTTCATCGTTAATTTCGATCCGATGTTTCCATCGACCCATTCCATCGTTCCGTTCGCTTCAACGACTGTACGTTTCGTTACTAAGTTGTAAACGTTGTTCGCCCAGTTTTGAATTGTCGTGTAACGGCAGTATGCGTCTTTTTTCACGATGATCTCAACGACAGCTGAGTGAAGTGAGTTCGTCGTGTAAACAGGTGCTGTACATCCTTCTACGTAGTGAACGCTTGCGCCTTCGTCTACAATGATGAGCGTACGCTCGAACTGTCCCATATTTTCCGAGTTAATACGGAAATATGCTTGAAGTGGTGTATCTACTTTAACACCTGGTGGTACGTAAATGAATGAACCACCTGACCAAACTGCTGAGTTTAACGCAGCGAATTTGTTGTCCGTATTCGGGATGACTTTACCCCAATGTTCACGGAATAATTCTTCGTTTTCTTTCAATGCAGAGTCTGTATCTTTAAAGACGATTCCGAGATCTTCTAAATCTTCTTTCATGTTGTGGTAAACAACTTCAGATTCATACTGAGCTGAAACCCCTGCAAGATACTTCTGTTCCGCTTCAGGAATTCCTAATTTATCAAACGTACGTTTAATTTCTTCAGGAACTTCATCCCATGAACGTTCTGTCGCTTCTGACGGTTTTACGTAGTACGTAATTTCGTCGAAGTTTAATTCATTTAAGTCTCCGCCCCATTGTGGCATCGGCTTTGAATAGAAAATATCGAGTGATTTCAAACGATATTCTAACATCCATTCTGGCTCTTCTTTCATGCTTGAAATTTCTTCTACAATTTCACGCGTTAAGCCACGTTCTGAACGGAACACCGAAACGTCTTTGTCATGGAAACCATATTTATAATCGCCAACATCTGGCATCTTTTTAACCATTGTTATTCCTCCGTTCTTATTTTTGTTGAACGCCTTGTTCCATCGCCTTCCATGCGAGTGTTGCACATTTAATACGGGCTGGGAACTTCGCAACTCCTGATAGAGCTTCAGCGTCATCAAAATCTACGTCATCGTCCACATCTTCCCCGAGCATCATTTTCGAAAAATTGTCTGCATAGTGCAACGCTTCTTCGACTGTTTTGCCTTTGACGAGTTGTGTCATCATCGATGCTGACGACATCGAAATCGAACATCCTTCTCCTTCGAAGCGAGCATCTTTTACGACACCGTCTTCTACTTGAAGTGTTAAATGGATGACATCTCCACACGTCGGGTTATTCATGTCTACTGTAATATTGTTATCCTCGAGTACCCCTTTATTGCGCGGGCTTTTGTAGTGATCCATAATGACCGAGCGATACAGTTGATCGAGTTTGTTATTCATACTCATCCGAAATACTCCTTTGCCATCTTGAGTCCTTCAACGAATTGATCGATATCTTCTTTCGTATTGTACAAGTAAAAGCTTGCACGTGCTGTCGCCGACTGCTCTAACCATTTCATCAATGGCTGTGCACAGTGGTGACCTGCTCGAATCGCGATACCGTTCATATCGAGCACTGTCGCTAAATCATGTGGATGCACTTCTTGAAGATTGAATGTAATGAGTCCTGCACGACGCGTTGGGTCGAGTGGACCGTACAATTCGATTCCTTCAATCTCTTGCATACGTTCAATCGCATAAGCGACGAGCTCTTGTTCATGATGTGCGATATTGTCGAGACCGATTTCTTCTAAATAATCGATCGCTGCACCTAAACCGACCGCTCCTGCAATGATCGGTGTGCCCCCTTCGAATTTCCAAGGAAGCTCTTTCCACGTTGAATCATGTAAACCGACGAAATCGATCATTTCGCCACCGAATTCAACAGGTTCCATCGCATCGAGCAATGCACGTTTCCCGTACAATACCCCAATTCCTGTCGGTGCACACATTTTGTGACCAGAAAATGCGAGGAAATCACAGTTGATGTTTTGTACGTCAATTTTTAAGTGAGGAGCTGCTTGCGCTGCATCGACGACCATCACTGCGCCGTGTGCATGTGCAATTTCAGCAATTTCTTTCACTGGGTTGATCGTACCGAGCACGTTTGATGCGTAAGCGACGGAAACGATTTTCGTTTTGTCTGTCACTTGAGCTTTCACTGCATCTAGCGTAATCTCGCCATCTTCTGTTAACTCGATATATTTCAATGTCGCTTTTTTCGCTTTTGCGACTTGTTGCCACGGAATGATGTTGGAATGGTGTTCCATGTAGCTGATGACGATTTCATCGCCTTCTTCTACATTCATCATGCCGTAACTTTGAGCGACGAGGTTTAAAGAAGTCGTCGTACCACGTGTGAAAATAATCTCCGCTGCTTCATTCGCATTGATGAAGGCGCGCACTTTATCGCGCGCTCCTTCATATGCGTCTGTCGCTAAGTTACCGAGTGTGTGTACACCGCGGTGAACGTTCGCATTCGATGTTTCGTAGTAATGACTCACTGCATCGATGACAGCTTGTGGTTTTTGACTCGTCGCCGCACTATCTAAATAAACGACCGGTTTGCCGTTCACTTCTTCTTTTAAAATGGGAAATTGTTCGCGAATTTTGTTTGTTAACATTAGCGCACTTTCCTTTCGATAACCTCCGTCAACTGCTTCTTAACACCTTCAATTGGAAGTTTGCTCACAACTGGTTCTAAGAAACCGTGAATGATGAGGCGTTCTGCTTCTTCTTGTGAAATCCCGCGGCTCATTAAATAGTAAAGTTGCATCGGGTCTACACGACCGACAGATGCTGCGTGACCTGCTGTAACATCGTCTTCATCGATTAATAAAATCGGGTTCGCATCGCCACGTGCTTTTTCGCTCAACATGAGTACGCGTGATTCTTGTACAGCGTTTGCGCGTGTTGCACCTTTTAAAATACGGCCGATTCCGTTAAAGATCGACGTTGTCGCATCTTTCATTACACCGTGTTTCAAAATGAAAGCATCCGTATCTAAACCGATGTGTACGATATCTGTCGTGAAGTTTTGTTTTTGATCTCCGCGACCGATCGTTACCATTTTGAAGTCACTTGAAGAGTTATCTCCTACTAAGTGTGTAATGTTTTCTGCGATTGTATCTGAATCGTTCATTAAGCCGAGTGCCCATTCGATACGTGCATCGCGGCCTGTTACTCCGCGGCGTGTCACATATGTCGTGAATCCTTCAGCTAAAACGTCTACTGCTCCGAAAATAACTTTTGCATTATCTTTCGCTACAACTTCAGAAACGATATTTGCTAAACCTTTCGCTTCTTCTACTGTCGATAAGTAGTTCTCCACATATGTGACAGAACTGCTTTCTTCTGCAACGACTAATGTATGGTTAAAGAGGCTCGCTTCAGCATCGTCATGTAAATACAATACTTGAATCGGCTCTGTAATCTCAACGTTACGTGGTACGTAAAGGAATACGCCACCGTTCATTAATGCAGCGTGCAATGTCGTTAAACGGTGTTCGTTCACTTTCACTGCTTCTGTCATATAATATTTTTGAACGAGATCTGCATGTTCGCGTGTCGCTGTGAAAATATCCGTCAAAATAACACCTTGTTCTTTTAATTCATCTGACAATGAAATGTAAGCAGGTGTGTTGTTATGTTGGATGTAGAGGTTTTGTTGTTTCTCTACGTCTACTAATTCTTTCGCTTCACCGACAAGCTCTTCTAATGAAGAGAACGTTGCACTCTCGACTGTATGTTTAGGGAATTGTGTAAAATTCCATTTATCGATTTTCGTTTTATCTGGTGTTGGCATTGCGACATGCTCAACTTTATTCAATGCGTCTGCACGGAAGTCCGCCATCCAATCTGCTTCGTTCATTGCTTTTGAGAAAGCGCGGACGTCTTGCTCGGTCATGTTGATTTTTGTTTCAACCGTCATCCTTATTCGTCCCCTTTCTTAAGCTTCTTCGCCGACTGTCTCGTCTTCAATGCCGAGTTCTTCTTTAATCCAATCGTATCCTTCTGCTTCTAATTTTTGAGCGAGTTCTGCTCCACCTGATTTCACTACTTTACCTTGCATCATCACGTGTACGTGATCTGGTTCGATGTAGTTTAATAAACGTTGGTAGTGAGTGATCATCAATGCGCCGAATCCTTCTCCACGCATTTTGTTAATGCCTTTTGAAACGATTTTCAATGCGTCGATGTCAAGACCTGAGTCAATCTCATCTAAAATCGCAAATGTTGGCTTGATCATCATCATTTGAAGAATCTCGTTACGCTTTTTCTCTCCGCCTGAGAATCCTTCGTTTAAATAACGTGTCGCCATTTGCTCGTCCATTTCTAACAATTCCATCGTTGCGTCGAGTTCGCGGATAAATTTCATAAGTGAAATTTCGTCCCCTTCGTCACGACGTGCGTTAATTGCTGAACGTAAGAAGTCTGCGTTTGTTACTCCTGCAATTTCGCTTGGGTATTGCATTGCGAGGAAGAGACCTGCTTTCGCGCGCTCGTCAACTTCCATTTCGAGCACATCTTCTCCGTCTAACAAAATTGTACCTGATGTTACTTCATATTTTGGATGACCCATAATTGCCGATGCAAGTGTCGATTTACCTGTACCGTTCGGGCCCATAATTGCGTGAATTTCGTTCGTGTTAATGCTTAAGTTAACACCCTTTAAAATTTCTTTCCCTTCAATAGCAACGTGAAGGTCTTTTATTTCTAATGTCGCCATTTCATTACCTCCATAATGATCACGATGAACGTTTTCGTTCATTCTTATTTTAGTATCATTCTAATCTTAACCCATTTGAGTAGTAGTTGCAAATCATTGAGAATCGTCTTTTCTCAATCGTCCAAAACCTTTAAAACCATTGACAAATCAGCATTTACATGTTTTGCATCTCATTAGAATTATCAATTGTTTTTCTTTAACTGATAATCAGTCCTTATCATTGCGAATTGCGCGCATGCAAAAATTACTCCGTCAACTTTTCTACTAAGTGCGGAACGGATTGAAAAGCATATATTTTATGCGTAATTTCACCATTTTTTTGAATGAGCAAACAAGGGACACTTTCAATTTCATAGTCATATGCGACTTGTTCGACATAATTCAAATCCGCTTCACCGATCGGAATATTCGGCACGACTTGTTCGGCAATGGTAAGCATTTTCGATGCGACTTGGCACGTCCCACACATTTTCGCATGTAAATAAAACGCCGACTTCTCATCGCGCTCTAAAGAACGTTGAAAATCTTCCAATGTCCATGACTCCATTTACAATCCTTCTTTCTTTTTAAACGTCGTCTTCATAATCGAGCTTAATACAAGCGGGGGTATGTCTGCAACTTCGATGACTGGAGGTGGAACGTGTAAATGCGTCGCATCAATAAATAACGCATCGAATTGGGCACGCAAGCGATCTCCGCTTTTGTCTCGGTCAAAAAATGTATACAATGCAGCTCCTTCATACGGTTCAACAAGTTGCTCTAAATCGTACTCGCTCATCGTTCCATTCGTACAGACGATTTCAATGTCCGGATAGACCCGATGAATCGCTAAACGATCCGAACGGCCTTCGACGAATAAAATAATCCCTTCCATCCAATCACCCCTTTACAAAAAATATCGCATGTAGAATTCTACATGCGACACAAAATTATTCTCCGCTCGTCATTTTATCATAGTCTGTTGCTGACATTAATGACTCTACTTCTGTACGGTCTGATGGCTCAACGATGATCATCCACGCTTGCTCATATGGTGATTCGTTCACGTATTCCGGGCTGTCGTCTAGTTCTTCGTTCACTTCGACTACCTTCCCGCTAATTGGCGCGTACAACTCAGATACTGTTTTTACAGATTCTAAGCTACCGAACGGATCTCCCGTTTGAATCGTTTCGCCGACTTCTGGTAATTCAACGAAAACGATGTCGCCTAATTCAGATTGTGCGAACTGTGTAATTCCGAGGCGAAATTGTCCATTCTCTTCTTTCACCCAGACGTGCTCTTTTGAATAAACGTATTGTGTTGGTGTTGTCATCTTATTCCCTCCATGAAATAATCTTTATACTTTACGTAAGTGTGACATAGTAAATTTCAAATTACAAGCGACTCACTACGCCTTCCAAACGTTTTCAAACTCCGCTTCTTTAAAGCCTACCGTCACATGCTCGCCATCTGTCGTAATCGGACGTTTAATGAGCATGCCGTTCGATGAAAGAAGCGCTAATTTTTCTTCTTCTGACATGTCCGCTAAACGATCTTTCAAACCGAGTTCACGATACACTTTTCCACTCGTATTGAAAAACTTTTTAATATCTAATTGAGAACGGTCTAGCAACGTTTTCAATGTTTCAGCCGATGGTGTCTCATCGACAAGGTGCACCTCGTTAACCGTATGACCAGCTTCTTCTAACCATTTCTTCGCTTTCCGACATGTCGTACAGCGAGGGTATGTATAAAATGTAATATCCACATAAACCTCTCCCTTCATTTACGATTATTGTAACAGAAAGTAATACGATTGCATGAAAAAAGTGCTGCCCGAGAGCAACACTTTTTCAAATGACCGTCTAAATTATACGATATATTTTTCCGCTTCAATTAAACGAGCTGCCGCTTCGCGTTTTTTCGCGATGAGGTTATGTGGCTCGAAACGTGTTAATTTGCGTAATGCTGATAACATCATACGACGGTTATCACCATCTGTTGATGCGACAACGATTTCTTTCGCTTCCGCTTCAATGCGCGCTAACGCTTCTTGTGCGAAAATTTCTGTATATAACACTTTTTGTTTCGCTGCTTCTTCTCCGCTACGGTCGATCGCTTTTAACGTACGTGCAACTGCTGAGTCAATCGCGAATACATCGTTCGCAATGTTTGCGATGTTGACGAGAATTTCTTGTTCTGCGTCTAATTTTTTACCGTACGTTTGCGCTGCGAGTCCTGCTGCTAAAATACCGAGCTTTTTCGCATTTTCTGCAATGGCTGCTTCTTGTGCTAAAGGCTCGTTGCCTGGAGCTTCTGGCATCATCATGAGCAATTCTTCTTGTAAGCTTTGTGCTTTTTGAAGCAATGGAAGTTCACCTTTCATCGCTTTTTTCAAGAATGTACCCGGTACGATCATGCGGTTAATTTCGTTCGTACCTTCGAAAATACGGTTGATGCGTGAGTCGCGGTACATGCGCTCAACTTCGTACTCTTGCATGAATCCATATCCACCGTGAATTTGAACCGCTTCGTCTACGATATGGTCTAACACTTCTGAACCGACAACTTTGTTAATTGAACATTCAATCGCATATTCTGCAATTGCTGCTGCGATCGCTTTTCCGTCTTTCTGTTCTTCTGGGCTAAGCGCACCTTGACGCTCGTCGAAGTAACCTACTGTACGGTAAATTAAGCTTTCCGCTGCGTACAATTCGCTCGCTAATGTCGCGAATTTTTCTTTCGTTAAGTTGAAGCTTGAAAGTGGTGTATTGAACTGTTTACGTTGGTTCGCATACTCAATTGATAATTGAAGTGCACGTTTCGAGCTTCCGAGCGTACCTACTCCTAATTTGTAACGACCGATATTTAAAATGTTGAACGCGATAATGTGACCGCGACCGATCTCACCGAGTAAGTTTTCTACTGGAACTTCCGCATCTTCTAAAATGAGCGTACGCGTTGATGATGATTTAATTCCCATCTTCTTCTCTTCCGGACCGACTGAAACCCCTGGGAAATCTTTCTCTACGATGAATGCTGTGAAATGTTCACCATCGATTTTCGCATAAACAACGAATACATCAGCGAATCCTGCGTTCGTAATCCATTGCTTTTCACCGTTCAATACGTAGTGCGTACCTGCTTCATTTAATTTCGCTGTCGTTTTCGCACCGAGTGCGTCAGATCCTGAGCTCGGCTCTGTTAATGCATAAGCTGAAATCTTTTCACCTGTTACTGAATTCGGTAAATATTTTTTCTTCTGTTCTTCGTTACCGAATAAGACGATCGGTAACGTTCCGATTCCGACGTGTGCACCGTGTGTGATTGAGAATCCGCCAACAACTGCGAATTTCTCTGCGATGAGCGCTGAAGAAATTTTATCCATTTCGAAACCGCCATAAGCTTCTGGAACGTCCGCTCCGAGTAAACCTAACTCTCCTGCTTGACGCATTAATTTTACTGAATGTTCGAATTCGTGGTTTTCTAATTTTTCGACGAGTGGTAATACGTCGTTCATCGCAAACTGTTCTGCTGTGTTCGCGACCATTTTCTGTTCGTCAGAGAAGTCCTCTGGCGTAAATACGCTTTTATAATCTGTTTCCTCTACTAAAAATTGTCCACCTTTTACGAGTTTTGTCATTGTTGTTTCCTCCCTTTTATAACATTTCGAAGACGCCAGCTGCACCCATTCCGCCACCGATACACATCGTGACGACACCGAATTGCGCGCCTCTTCGTTTTAATTCATTCATCATTTTCACTGTTAAAATAGATCCTGTCGCTCCGAGTGGGTGACCGAGTGCGATCGCTCCACCGTTGACGTTCACTTTATCTGTATCTAAATCGAGATGGCGAATGACTTCGAGTGATTGAGAAGCGAATGCTTCGTTCAATTCCCAAATGTCGATATCATCTTTCGTCAACCCTGCGAGTTCTAACGCTTTCGGAACCGCTACGATCGGACCGATTCCCATCACTTCTGGTGGAACGCCTCCTACTGCGAAACTTCTAAATTTCGCAATCGGTGTTAAACCGAGTGATTCTGCATATTCACGGTCCATGACGAGCACACTTCCTGCTCCATCTGACGTTTGCGATGCGTTACCTGCTGTTACCGTACCTGTCATAGAGAATGCTGGACGCAATTTTGCTAAAATTTCCGTCGTCGTTCCTGGACGTACTCCTTCATCCATTTCAAATGGTACGACACGCTCTTCCCATTCGTTTTTGTCATTGACAAAACGGTGATGCACATCAACAGGTACGATTTCGTCATCGAATTTTCCTGCTTGAATCGCAGCGTACGCACGTTTATGCGACTCGACAGCGAATGCGTCTTGGTCTTCACGGCTAATGCCATATTTCACAGCGACTTGTTCTGCTGTATGACCCATTCCCATATAATATTCTGGCGCATGTTCGACGAGCGTCTTATTCGGACGAATCGTATGACCCGTCATCGGAATCATACTCATCGACTCCGCACCACCTGCGATGATTGCTTTCGCATGGCCGAGCATAATTCGCTCTGCCGCATAAGCGATCGACTGAAGTCCTGAAGAACAAAATCGGTTAATCGTAATCGCTGGTACTGTATCTGGCAATCCAGCGAGTGCTCCGATTTGACGCGCCATATTTAACCCTTGTTCTGCTTCTGGCATCGCACACCCAAAAATTAAGTCATCAATCGGTCCATCGTATCCGTTCGCGCGTTTTAATGTTTCTTTCACTGTGATTGCGCCTAAGTCATCCGGACGAACCGTCGCTAATGAACCGCGCCCTGCTTTTCCTACTGGCGTTCGTGATCCTGCTACAATTACTGCTTCACGCATATCGTCTCCTCCTATCTTAGTTGCGTAATGGCTTTCCTTTTAAAAGCATATGTTGCATGCGTTGTAATGTTTTCGGTTGTTGTAACAACTGTAAAAATGATTGACGTTCTAAGTCGAGTAAATATTGTGGGTCCACTTTCGTACCGAATGGTAAATCGCCACCTGAAAGTACTTTCGCAATATGTTTCGCAATCGTCATATCATGTTCGCTAATATATCCTGATAATTTCATAGCTTCTGCTCCGAGCATGAGTGCTGCATAACCTGATGCACCTGTCACCGCAATTTTCTCACGTTTTGGCGCTGTGTAGCCACGCTCGTATAAATCGAGAGCTGCCATTTTCGCATCGTAGAAACGGTGATCTGCGTTTAAGCTAATGCCGTCTGAAGGACGTAAGAAGTTCAACTCACGCGCTTCTTCTGCTGATGTCGATACTTTCGCTGTTGCGATCGTTTCGAACACTTTGTTTGCGATAAACTGGATGTCGACCGGCACGCCGTTCGGCAATCCTTGCATATGTTGATAAAGTAAACCGTAGTTTCCGCCTCCACCTGGGAGTAATCCGACACCGACTTCAACGAGGCCCATGTACGTTTCCATCGACGCTTGAATGTGCGCTGTCGGTAAACATACTTCCGTTCCTCCACCGAGTGTCATGCCGTGTGGTGCTGCGACGACTGGACGGCTTGAATATTTGATCTTCATCATCGTTTCTTGGAACATTTTCACTGTGTAATCGAGTTCGAATAGATTATCATCTTGCGCTTCCATTAAGATGAGCGCTAAGTTCGCTCCGACACAGAAGTTTTTCCCTTCGTTTCCGATGACGAGTCCTTTATAGTTTTTCTCTACCTCTTCAATCGACTTTTGAATCATTTGTAAAATATCTAAGCCGATCGCGTTCGATTTCGAATGGAACTCAAGCAATGCGACACCGTCACCGATATCGATTAAGCTCGCTCCGCTATTGCTTAAAATCGTACCGTTTTGTTTTTTCAATTTTTGAATTTGAATTTCTTTCGGATTCACTTGTTGCTTCGTAAATCCGTCTCCGTTGAAGTAATACGTATCGCCATCGATTTCTTTATAAAACTTCGGCTCTTTTTTATCGAGTAAGTTTTGGACGAGTGTCGGGATTTCGTACCCCTCATTGCGCAAACGTTCTACTGATTGCTCTACACCGATTGCATCCCACATTTCAAACGGTCCGAGGTCCCATCCGAATCCCCATTTCATCGCTTGGTCAATCGATACGATATCGTCTGCAATTTCTCCATGCAATTCCGCTGCATAAAGCAATGTCGGCATTAAACTTCTCCATAAAAATTGTCCTGCGCGATCATTCGCTTGCAGTAAGAAAGCTAAACGTTTCGAGCGGCTCACTTGCTTCGCCTGTTCGAGTGAAGGCGCTTTCAGTTTTTCGCGTGGTTCATACTCAAATGTTTCTAAATTTAATTGTTTAATTTCTTTACCATCTTTAAAGTAAAATCCTTTTTTTGTCTTCGCTCCGAGTCGTCCTTCTTCTAACATTTTCGTCATGAACGCCGGAATTTCGAACATTTTTTGTTCGTCTCCTGTCGTTTTGTCGTAAACGTTTTTCGCAACGTTATTAAATACGTCCAATCCGACAACATCTAATGTACGGAACGTTGCAGATGACGGACGTCCAATTAAAGGACCTGTAATCGAGTCTACTTCTCCAATCGAGTAGCCACCTTTTACCATCTCATCCACTGTGACGAGCAAGCCGTACGTTCCGATACGGTTTCCGATAAAGTTCGGCGTATCTTTTGCGATGACGACACCTTTTCCGAGTCGATCTTCACCAAATGTGTGCATAAATTTCACGACTTCTGGTGATGTTGATGATGTCGGAATAATTTCTAACAACTTCAAATAACGAGGGGGGTTAAAGAAGTGTGTCCCTAAGAAATGTTCTTTAAAGTCATCAGAGCGACCTTCAGCCATCGCTTCAATTGAAATACCTGAAGTATTCGAGCTGACAATCGTTCCTGGACGACGGTATTTTTCGATTTTTTCATATAATGATTTTTTAATATCGAGTCTTTCAACGACGACTTCAATGACCCAGTCAACATCTTTAATCTTTTCGAGATCATCGTCGATATTCCCTACTTCAATTAATGACGCGTTACGCTTCGTTGTGAAAGGTGCAGGCTTTTGTTTTAATGCGCGTTGCACTGCTTCTGACGCTAGTCGATTGCGCACCTCACGCGATTCTAGTGTAAGCCCTTTCGCTTCTTCCTTGTCTGTTAATGTCGTTGGCACAATATCAAGCAAAAGTACGGGTAGACCGACGTTTGCTAAGTGTGCTGCGATACTCGCTCCCATGACCCCTGAACCGATAACTGCTACTTTTTTCATTTGATAAGTCAATATCGTAACCTCCTCTATTTAATTTGAATGAACAATCATTCATTTTTATTCCAAAAAAATATAAGGTGTTCCTTTACTGCATTCAGTGTAAACGATTTCTTCCGAGTGCGCAACTATTTTCCACTATTCAAAACGATTTTCTTGTCCCTCGCTTCACTATCGTTGTATACTGAATGTAAGAGATTAAAGGAGGAAATGCAATGATTTCTATTGAAACAGAAGAACAATTTTACGATGTGATTCAAGGTGAAAATGTACTCGTCAAATTCCAAGCTGGTTGGTGTCCAGACTGCGTTCGCATGGATCACTTCATCGATCCCATTATGGAAAAATACGACATGTACACATGGTATGACGTCAACCGCGACGTACTTCCAGAAATCGCTCAAAAGTATGAAGTAATGGGTATTCCAAGCTTGCTCATCTTCAACAACAACGAAAAAACAGCACATTTACATAGTGCAAAAGCAAAAACGCCAGAACAAGTAACACAATTTCTCGACGAAGTTACGAAGTGAATATACATCCCTTTCGACTTTTCGTCATTGTCGGATTCATCTTTATACTTTCAGCATGTCAAAATCAGCAACTAAACTTTGACTACTACATTAAAGATTTACAAGATGACATCATTTATGAAATCGTTGACGAAACATCCATTCAACCATTTCAAAATCAATTTCAAAACGGTTCTCTTCTTCAAGATACAGCTGTTCAAAAGATGGAGTACGAATTCCACTTTCATAAAGAAAGCATTTCGTTCTATATAGAAGAACCTTACATTATTTTTGAACGAGCGGACGAACTGTTGATCAATGAACTTACCGTCCCATTGGAACCGATTCTTGAAGACGCTATTCTCTACGAACCTTAAAATCCCCATCCGAGACGATTTTTGTCGTCAGATGAGGATTTTTTTCATTTAATAAATCGCAATCGGTCCGTACGGGCCTTCAATCACTTCAATTTTCGTTTCAAAAATGGACGTTAAAATTTCAGGGTCCATAATTTCTTCCACTGTTCCATAAGCCGCAATTTGACCGTCTTTCATCGCACAAATGCGGTCAGAATATTTCGCCGCAAAGTTAATATCATGCATGACGGTCACAATCGTCCGCCCGAACTCTTGAGCGGCAGCGCGTAAATGTTCCATCATTTGTACGGAACGTGCAATATCTAAGTTATTAAGCGGCTCATCTAATAAGACATATTCCGTCTCTTGGCAAAGAACCATCGCAACATACGCACGCTGTCTTTGTCCACCTGACAACTCATCCAAATAACGATTTTCTAATTCCGTTAAATCTAAAAAATCGATATACTTCGAAATGATCGCTTCATCTTCTTTTGTCAATCGGCCATCCGAATAAGGAAAACGTCCAAAACCGACGAGTTGACGAACGCTCAGCCGCGTAACGAAATGATTTTCTTGGCGTAAAATCGTAATAATTTTCGCTAAGTCTTTCGATTTCGAAGAGCCGATATCCATATGCGCAACTGCAATTTGCCCTTCATCGATTGACAATAAGCGACCGATCATCATCAATGTGGTAGACTTCCCCGCTCCGTTCGGACCGATTAACGAAGTGAACCCCGCTTTCGGAATTTCGATATTTAATGGGCCAATTTTCACTTTTTCTGTATATTGTTTTTGAACTTCTGTAAGTTTTATCATAGCGACCTCTTCCTTAATACGACAATTAAAAAGATAATCCCACCGAATAACTCAATGATGACAGATACGACCGCTTGTGAATCGAAGACGTGATACATTAAAAAGTAAGCAGTCGTTAAAATACCGAATGCGAGTGCTAAAGCCATCGGGAATATGTAGCGATGATCATACGTTGGCGCCGCTTGGTAACTTAACGTCGCCACTAAAAATCCGTAAAATGTTAAAGGTCCGATGAGCGATGTTGAAATAGACATGAGTACCGCAACGAGTACGAGAATGTAAATGATGCTCGCTTGATAGTTCATCCCGAACGTCGTCGCCACATCACGACCGAGCGATAACACATTTAACTTTCGCGCAAACAAAAATAATAAAATCGCAATGACGATAATAATTGGAATGACGATTGGAAAATACGAAGAATCAGCATTGTTCACAGAACCGAGTAAGCGAGCTTGCAATAAATCGAACTCGGACGGTGCGAGCAATTTTCGCATGAATGTCGACACTGAACTTAAACCCGTTCCGATAATAATTCCAACAAGCAACATTAATTGCAGATCGCCATACTTTCCAGATAAAAGCCATCCGTACAAAATTAAACTCATACATACCATTAACACGACTTGGAATAAATAAGAACCGATTCCGACGAAATTAATGAGCGCTCCTGCCCCGAAGAAAAAGATTGTACCCGTTTGAATGACCGAATAGAGCGCTTCAAATCCGAGTAAAGACGGTGTAATAATGCGGTTATTCGTCACCGATTGAAACGATACGGTCGCTAAACTATGACAAACTGCCGCAATTAACATCGCGATTAACGCATCCACCCTTCTCATAACGACAGGGATAAAAGAGGGTGAACTGACAGGGACTGGATTATTGTAAACGAGTAAACCATAAGACGCCGTGAGACCTAATGCAATCAAAGAAATTAAGATGATCCAATAGCGTCTCACATCTTTTTTCGTGCGAAACGCTTTCGCAGAACGATTTGACTCATGTCGCTCAGAAGGCATCGCGATATGTTCTTGCTTCGTTGAATAAGGCATTGTACTCATGATACCCTCCTCGTTTTTCTTTGTCGTAATAAAATGACGATAAAGACGACAGCACCCATCGTTCCTAAAATTAAAGAAACTGGCACTTCAAACGGCATAATAATCGTTCGCGAAATAATGTCAGACACCATAATTGTCCCCATGCCGATGACGCACACCCACGGCAAATTCGTCCGTAAATCATCGCCCCTAAAGAGTGACACGATATTCGGCACAATGAGCCCGAGAAACGGTAAATTTCCAATGACTGCTGCAACCACTCCGACAGCGACCGCAATTAATGCATTCGCCAATAAAATTAACCCGTTGTAATTTACCCCTAAACTCGTTGAAATATCTTCTCCTAAGCCGGCTAAAGTCAATTTGTTCGCGTAAATGAAAATTAAAATCGTGACGATGACGATGATCCATAAATATTCATAACGACCGACTTGAACCGATGTGAAAGAACCGACGAACCAGTTCTCTACAACTTGCGACATTTGGAAAAACAAACCTAAAAATGTCGAAATCGATGAAATGACCGCTCCTAACATTAAACCGATAATCGGTACGATTAACGATGAACGTAAACGAACGCGGCGCAAAAATAAAAAGAAAATCATCGTTCCGATGAACGAAAATAAAATAGCGCCAGACATACGAAGAACTAAACTCGGTGCAGGGACGAGCAAGTAGACGAGCAACAGTCCGAGACCTGCCCATTCAATCGTTCCTGTCGTCGTCGGCTCAACGAAGCGGTTTTGTGTAATAAGTTGCATGACGAGTCCTGCCATCGCCATCGCCGCTCCCGTTAAAATGAGCGCAATCGTTCGCGGAACTCGTGTAATGAAGAACATTTCCCAACCATCTTCCTGGCCTCGAATGTCGTATACACCTGTAAATAATGAAATGACTGCTAAAATACTAACCACGAAGATGGCTAGTATGAAAGATTTCGTCCATATTTTACTCTGTTTAGAATACTGGAGCTGGGCGTCTTGCCCAACTCCAGCGATCGCATGTTTTCGCACGATTCGTTAACTCCTTTGCACTACTTCCCTAAAGAATCCGCCATGTTTTGGAAAATCTTCATAAATGTTTGTAGTGATTCGTTTGTGTACGTATCTGCTGGTGCGTATAATACGTGTTTTTCTGTAATAGCTGTTGTATTTTGTAAAGCTGGTGAATTTTCAATAACATCTTTTGCTGGCACAGCATCTTCTACTGAACTAACTGCTGCATCGCGGTCTAAAACGAAAATCCAATCTGGATTACTTTGCGCAATCGCTTCAACAGACACTTCATCCCCTTGATGATCTGCTGATGTGTTTTTCACTTCTAATGCGGGTACCCAACCGAAAATGTCGAACATCGGTCCCCAAACACGACCGTGGCTCGGCGCTGAGAAGCCGATATCTCCACCTGAAACGATGACACCCATCACTGTATCTTCTCCGTTGTACGCTTCTTTTGCAGATGCGATCGTTTCGTCGAAGTCAGCGACTAATTTTTCAGCTTCTTCATTTTTGTCAAAGATTTTTCCTAACATTGTCGTTGCGTCTTTTAATCCGTTTACTAAGTTTTCACCTGGTGTTGCCGCTTCTTCTGAAACGTCGAAGCTTAAGTCGATCACTGCTGCATTTGGCACTAATTTTTTAATATCTTCGTAATAGCTTCCGAAACGTTGTCCAACGATGACGAGTTCTGGGTCAACCGCTGCAATCTCTTCTAATTTCGGTTCGCGGTGATTTCCGATATCGACTACATTTTCATCCGCAACGTACGGTGAATCTGATGGCATAACTGCTTTTGGAACTGCTGCAAGTTCAATATTCCAATCCGCTAACGTTTCAAACGTACGGTTATCTAATGCGACGACATTTTTCGGATTAACAGGTACTGTCACCGTTCCGTGTGCATCTTTCACTTCAACTGTCGTCACTTCTTCTGTTGCATCTTCTTTATCTGTCGGTTCTTCTGTTTCTTTACTTTTGTCGTCTCCTGAATTGGAACACGCTACTAAAAATACGGCCAAAACCGTTAACATAAGAAAAGCTTTAAAATTCTTCATATCCATAATCTCTCCTAATTGGCATTTTGATTAGAACGAAGAACATTGCACGTCTGCAATCGACATCGGCAGATCTACTTTACATTCTCAGTGATAATTATTCTCAATGGAAGTGTAAAAAATAGACCGACGCGATGTCGGTTCCTTTTGTTCTACACCCTTATTGTAAAAAAGATTAAGAAAATACACTATGGACAAAATCACTTTACTTCTTTGCATTTAAAAAACAACATCTTCATTTTGTAGAGGTTCGACTCTACGAAGATGTTGTTTCGCATTATTTCATTAAAGAATCGCGGTAGCGCAATACGAGTGAGTATCCTGCTTCTTGAAAGGCTTCTGCGATTTGTGGTGTCCATTTTGGTACACGCATTTCTTCTTCTTTTAACTCGATGTCTACTTCACAATGGATTGCAGCGAGCTTATACGATATGTGCAACATCTCTTCATCTGCCGCAAGCTTCGTTTGAACACCTTTCGTCAACTCTTCTCGATGTGCTAGTACGCCTTCAATCGAACCGTACGTTTGAATGAGCTTCGTCGCTGTTTTCGGGCCGATCCCTTTCACACCTGGATAACCGTCCGCATTGTCTCCGATAAATGCTTTATAATCGATATATTGTTCGGGAGAAAATCCATATTCCTCGGTAAATCGCTCTTCCGTATATAAGTCATATTCGGAATATCCTTTTTTCACAATGGCGATCGTCACGTTCGGACGCAGTAATTGGAATAAATCTTTATCCCCCGAGACGATTGTAATGTCATACGTTTCGCTATATTTTTCGACGATTGAACCGATCACATCGTCCGCTTCGATATTGACGAATCCTGTATTGTAGTAGCCCATCTGTTCCGACGCTTCTCGTGTCATATCAAATTGTGGCACGAGTTCTGGCGCTGGCTCTGGTCGATGCGCTTTATAGCCTTCATAAATATCATTGCGGAACGTCTTCGCTCCCATATCCCAACAAACGACGAGATAATGAGGAAAAAATAACTTTTCCGCCGTCATGACGTGACGTAAATATCCTTGTACCGCATTCGTCGGCACACCCGCTTCATTCGGGAAAAAATTCCCCATCGCTGCCGTCGCAAAGTACGACCGGAACAATAACGCCATTCCGTCTACAATTAATAATCGCTCTTTCTGTTCATTCATGCCAATCCCTACCTCTTTCTACTATCTCGTCTAGTATACAGGAAGGGAGAGAGACAATCGAATGCTTCCATTTAATTAAAAAAATATACCGACAATGACAATTCCGGCAATGATAAGTCCTCCGATTGTTCCTACGAGTTCTACGATAAATTCCCCACGCTTCTTATTGAACTTCTCTTGAAAGCCATCAAGAAACTCCAAATCTTTTTGAAGTTCCGAAACTTCTTTTCTCAATGATTGCACTTCATGTTCTAACGTTTCAATTTGGGCTTGTTGATGAATGACGACAACTTCCGTTTCACGCGTCATCACTTCTGTACGCTCTCTTTCCATTCCGATCACTCCTATCGCTCTTTTCCTATGTACGAGCCATTTCACGGAAAGTTTCATAACATGACATTTTCTATGTTTATAATAAAGAAAAAAGAAAATGATGATGATATAAGGTTAGCGATGTAAAGACGTATATTCGCAAAATAAAACCCGTGCGATAATTTTCGCACAGGTTTCTTTATAAAATATCGTGATAATTTGGGTTCGCATCAATTTGTTGTTTGGCGAACGGACAGAGCGGAATAATTTTTTTATTCGTTTCACGCGCATAGTGCACGATGCGTTCGACTAGCAATTCTCCAACGCCTTGCCCTCTCAACTCATCCGACACGAAAGTGTGATCGACAATGATGCGATCTTTTCCTGTCGGAACGTAATGAATTTCCGCTATATTGTCTGATTCAGAATCTCCCACATAAAAGCGCTGTTTCCCTTCTTTAATCTCTACCATTCCAACACCCCTTCTCCTTAATTTTGTCCATTATTTACGCGTGTATTGTAAAGCACCGCTCGGACAACGTTCAATCACTTCTGCCACTTCATCTGCACTTGCTCGTTCTGGCTGAATCCAAGGACGATTTTCTACATTAAAAACAGCAGGTAATCCTTTCACACATTCCGCAGCATGTTCACAACGCCCAGCATAAAAACGAACTTCAATTTCATCCGTCTCATACGCTTTATATTTTTCTTTTGTCATGTACATAACCCCTCTCAAATGAAAATCATATTTTCATTATGATACCCACATATCTTGAATTCAAACCTTTCACTTTAAATATTTTTCATAATACGTTTTCCTTCTGCAAAGGTCGCAACACTCGAATATCCCGCTCGCTGTAAAGCGCGCTTCCCATCTTCGACATGACGGCCGAGATCATCAGGAAAATGCGCATCAGACGATAAAGTTAACGGCACTTCATAACGAGCAAAATAGTCTAACAAGGCATCACTCGGGCACGCTTCACGGACGGGATAGCGGTAATAAAGTCCAGCATTCCATTCACTCGCTACATCATATTGTGCCAAAACTTGCGCAACACGCTCATAAAATGAGTGTAATATAGAAGATTGTGGACGATGACCGAATACTTTTAAATTATCGACGTGCGCAATAAAAGAAAATAATTCACTTCTAGCTGCTTGTTCAATCGTCGTTGCGACTTCATCGTAAACGACCGATAAATCAAGATTTTCAAAGCGTCCTTGCGTTTCTGGATTATCAAATCCCCAACCACGCCAAAAATGAATAGAACCGATAACAAAATCAAAAGGATATCGCTTTAAAAACTGATGCAACTCTTCTTCTTGTTCCGGAAAATAATCTGCTTCAATGCCTAACCGTAAAGTGACTCCTTCTTTTTCCCATTTTGCTTGAACTCGTCGAACACCTTCTATGTATTGTTCAATCGACTCACTCATCACACTATTAAGCCACGTTTTTTGCATCGAACCGAGGGAAGGTGATGTGAGATCTAAAGCGCTCTCAAAATAAGAACGCATCTCTCGAAAGCGATATAGATGATCGACGATTCCTACTTCTGTCAATCCTCTCTCTTTCGCTACTGTTAAATAACGATTGAGCCACTCTTCACTATAGCACCCTTGTTCAAGACGTAGGCGCAATGCTTCCATCGCTCGTTCAAACGATTCCTTCGTCGTCCCTTTCTCTACTTGCAGAGCTTTTGCTGTTCGCTCTAACCAACGAAATGTGTAAGGACCTTCCTCCACATGAAAATGAAAATCAACCATCTCATTCGCCTCCTATTTCTATCCATTTTGTATACTCATTCCAATCGTTTGGTTCGGGAGCATTTATGAGAAGCCCGTCCACATCTTGCAATAATCCAACTTCATAAAAAGAAACACAGTTCCATTTCGTCGCGTCCGCTAATATCCAGCGGTGACGACTTTGTCGAATAAAACGTCCTGAAACGAGCGATTCATTCATTTCATAGTCATAGAGACGATTATCCTTCACACCTCCACATGATAAAAAAGCATGATCAATAACCATCGGGCGCAACTGTTCCAAAGTAACCATTCCAGAAACTGCACGTTGAGCAGTGTGTAATGTCCCTCCGAGCAAAATAACTTCCCCTGTCATTCTTCCCTCTTCGATTGCATCACTCCAACGTAGTGCAGCAGGCAATGAATTAGTAATGACCGTTAAACGTTCAATTTCTGAAATAAAATCAGCGATATGTACGGTCGTCGTTCCGGTATCAATCGCGATGACATCTCCACTTCGAATTAAAGTTGCTGCATATTTTGCTATAGCACGTTTCGCTTCATATTCAATTTCTAATTTGCGGACGTAAGCGAGTTCTTTTTGAACGATATGTTTCGGTACAGCTCCACCATGAACACGATGTAATTTTCCTTCTGCTTCTAGTTCGACTAAATCACGTCGCACAGTTTCTGGTACGACGCCAAGAACCTCTGCTAGCGAAGCGACATGCACACGCCCTTCTGCCGTTAGTCGTTTTTCAATATAATGCCAACGCTCCACTTTCGAATACATCATTGTAATGCGATCACCTCGCGATAAGGAATCCAACAAGTAAGCATCTCTCCGCGTTGATAGGAATGTGCATCTTGATGGAGTTGCTCAATGACAAATTGTTCTCCTTCACAAGCTAATGTCGTCCGCACAATGTTACCAGCCATCGTTTCTTCAACGACAGTCCCTCGCAAAACGAAAGAGTCCGGAATTTCTTGTAGACGAAATGCTTCTGGACGCATTGCATACATCGTCGCCTGAGCTAAAGTAGAAGCATCTCCTTCTAAATGATGAAGCACTTGTTCTTTTGTCCATACGTTATAATGACCAATGAAACGCGCCACAAACTCCGTAGCCGGTTGACGATACAATTGTTTCGGCGTTCCAATTTGTGCAATCTGTCCACTATCTAACAAAACAATTCGATCCGCTAAAGCCATCGCCTCTTCCTGATCATGTGTGACGAGAATCATCGTAATCTTCAACTGTCGTTGAATGTCGCGTAATGTCCGCTGTAAATGCTTACGAATTTTAGCATCCAATGCTGACAGGGGCTCATCTAATAACAACACACGTGGCCGTACGACGAGCGCACGTGCGAGAGCAACTCGCTGTTGTTGTCCTCCCGACAATTCATTCGGATAATGTGATGCACGATTTTCTAAACCGACGAGCGCTAACATTTCTTGAACTCGTGTGGCTCGCTCATCTTTTTTCACTTTTTGCATATCAAGGCCGAACGCGACATTTTCCGCTACTGTCATATTCGGAAAAAGCGCATACGACTGAAAGACCATACCGACACCACGGTCTTTTGGAGCGACATCGTTCATCTTCTCATCCCCGATATATACCGCTCCTTCCGTCACTTCCGTCAATCCTGCAATCATGCGAAGTAATGTACTTTTACCACAACCACTCGGACCGAGCAATGTTAAAAACTCTCCATCTTTTACCGTTAATTGAATCGGTGAAAGCACCGTTTGATCGCCGTAACGCTTCACAACATTTTCCAACGTAACATGTGCCATTTACATCGCTCCCTTTTTCATCTGTGAATGCATTAATCTTGCCGCTGCTCCAGTCAAACCGATAATTCCGACTAAATATACGACGACGATGGCACTCGCTAAATGTCCACTTGCACTCATTTTTTTCATTAAATACATTTGAATCGTTTCAAATTTCGACCCGACGACTAAATTAATTAAGACGAACTCTCCAACGAGAGCTGAAAAAGAAAGCAACGCTCCGACAAATAAACCTGTCTTTACAAGAGGTAAAATAACTTTGCGAAACGCTTGCCACTTCGTTGCTCCTAACAATTCTGCAGCATCCATTAAAGCTCGGGCGTTCAATCCATTCATCGTATTTTTTAAACTTTGATAAATGAATGGAACAACACTAATGACATATGCTCCACTCAAGATGAGGAGCATCGGAATTCCCGTACCATTATATGAACGCAATAAACCGACCGCCAAAATAATTCCTGGAAAAGCATATACACCAAGAATCAACAATTGAATCCAACGCTCATACTTCGGAAAATAGACGACGATATAGAGTAATGCAGGAACGATGACGACCATCGCTACAATAACCGAACCACCAGCTAACCATACGGTACGACCGAGCGCCTTCCAAAACATCGCATCGACAAATAAACGTTCATATGTTTGCAACGTCCAACCTTCAGGCAAGATTGACTGGTGCCACGTTGTCGCAAATGAATATAAAACCGTACCGATCACCGGTAAACTTAAATAACAAAACAATAAGATAAACATACTTTTCGGTAACCATTTCATTCAAGACGCCCCCTCGTTTTACGCAATGTCCACTCACTTAATACGAGCGTAATCACCATCACAACACCTAATAAGACAGCGATAGCACTCGCTAATTCTGGTTGCGCAAAAATATCACCAGAGAGTAATGCCCCAATTCGAATGGCGACTAAATTGTAATTACTTCCTGTTAAAGCGTATGCTGACGCATAAGCTCCCATCGCATTCGCAAACAAAATACTAAAAGTTCCGACGATACTCGGCCAAATAATCGGAATGCCAATACGGCGCCAAAACTGAAAAGGAGAAGCACCTAATAAACTGGCCGCTTCTTTCCAATCGTCCTTTAATCCTTCCATAACGGGATACAACAACAAAAGTGCTAAAGGCAATTGAAAATAAACGTAAATAAATAATAAACCTGTCCAACTATATAGAGAAAAAGAACCGATTGGTATACCCCAATGTTCAGCGAGAAGTAAAAACACGCCGCTATTTCCGAGTAACACGATAAATGCAAAAGCAAGAGGGATACCTGAAACATTCGATAACACATTTGTTACTAGTAGAGCTCGCGTACGAAAAGCCTCTCCAAATAAAGACATCGCATAGACCGCAAACAATGTCACAACGAGAGCGATAACGGCAGAGACGAATGATAGCTGAATACTATTTTGAAATGCTTGCAAAATGAAAGAGTTTTGGAAAATGGAAACGTAATGTTGAATCGTCCATCCTCCACTACTCGATACACTCGAACGTAATAAATCAACAAGTGGTACGATAAAAAATAACAGCACGAATAATGAGAGAGGAATAAAAATAAGTCTTTTACGTAACCAAACCATCCCGCTGTTCCTCCTTCAATGGTATCGATTGATGAGCTGTCATTGCTGGTGAATGAGGTACCCCTAACAATGTTGCGACAAATGGCGCGACGTCCACTTGCTTGACACACGTATCACTCACTTGTGGTACGTAACGAGACGAAGCGATAAATAATGGTACTTCTCGATCTGCTTGTGTCGTTCCTCCGTGATTGTGAGCTTCCGTCATCCCGTGATCCGACGTCACGACGATGTCATACCCTAACTCCATCCAACGGGGCAAACAATGAGCGAGGCATTGATCCGCTCGTAACACTGCATCTTGATATAGACGAGAATGCCCCCCTTCACGATGCCCCGCATCATCGATATTCATCGAATGAATGTAAACAAAATCTGGTCGTTCCGCTTCAATCCAACACGATGCTTCCGCAAATAAATGCGTATCTGGATAATGATCTTCGAAATAAAAAGACCCATATTGAATCGCACCGTCTGGATTATGTTGAATGCGGTCCGTCATCGGTTGAAAAGGAGCTCGACTATACAATTCACTCACCCAATGATAAGCAAAAGCAGCTGTCGTTCCTCCCGCTTGGACAACGAGATCGAATACACTCACTTCTGTTGAACGTCGTACCGTTGCATTCGTCGTAATTCCGTGAATATACGGTGGTGTTCCAGTGAGCAATGTTTCATACAAAGGGCGAGAAAGTGAAGGAAGCTCACTTTCTACCCGTAATCGACTCATCTTTTCATACTCTACTAAATGATGTAAATACCCCATATGAGAACAAGCGACATCATAACGTAAACCGTCTAACACGATGTAAATAACACGATTAATTTGCATGAATTAACACCTTCTCTTGCCATAAATTCGGCAATTGCTTCGTCGTTTCTTCCCATGCTGCTTGGTCATTTACTGGACGGGCATTTGCATACATCTGTTCTGGAAGTAATAAAGCACGAACTTCATCAGATAATGGCACATTGTCACGAATCGGACGAGCGTAGCCACGCGCTAAGTTTTCTTGTCCTTTATCCGATAAAATATGTTCACGGGCTAACATCGCTGCATATTTATTTTTTGAATATTGGTTAATGATTGTCGCATACCCTGACATAACAGATGCTTCTTCCGGAATGACAACCTCAAAACGAGCTTCATCGATTTGATTTCGGTAACCGAGTCCGTTGAAATCCCAAACGATTGCGACATCAATTTCCCCTTTTTCTAAATTCGCGACAGACGGATCACTCGTTCCGAGGCGACCTTCTTTCGCAAGCGTCGCGAAAAATTCAATGCCTGGCTCAATATTCGTTTCATCTCCACCGAATGCATAAGCTGCAGCTAAAATGGCGAAATGCGCTTGATTGGCTGTTAAAGCATCCCCAATACTTACACGATAATCTCCTTGCTTCAATTGTTCCCAAGAAGTCGGTGCGTCTTTCACATTATGTAAATCTGTCAAAAATGAAATTGTTCCCGTATATCCTACAACCCAATGGCCCTCTTCATCTTTCGCCCAATCTGGAATGTCATCCCAATAAGATGTTTTGTATGGGAATGTTAATCCGCGCTCTTTAGCGATCGGACCAAATGCGATTCCGACATCTCCAATATCTGCTGTCGCATCATTTTTTTCCGCTTCGAATTTCGCTAACTCTTCCGCACTCGACATGTCCGTATCGGTATGTTGAATGCCGTAATCATTTTTCAAATCTTCCCAAGTTTCCACCCAGTTCGCCCACGTATCAGGCATTCCGACAGAATGGACTTCTCCTTCTTCCTTCGCTCGCTCTACTAATTCATCGACTGATACCGAAGAATCTACTTCCTCGCTTCCACCCTGTTCCTCTTTCTGACAAGCTGCTAATACGAGTACGAATAAACTGACAACACTTAACAGCCCTAAACGCCAATTCAACTTTTTCATCTTTTGACACTCCTCATTTGTTTTATTGTTCATGTGTAGTATAAAAAACAAATATTAAAGAGAGAGAGGGGCTAACGTTAAGAGTTTGTAAAACAACAGATAAAAAAACAGGGTGTAAAGCGCTTTAAAACCTTTCTTATAAAGACTTTTCGCGATTCCCACACATTCCAAAAATATCAAACATTCCATCATCAAACATATTCTCTCCCCTCGCATACTTTAATGAAATTTAAGGTAAGCAACAGGTGAGCTTTACTTTTCGTCACGTATACTGAAGAAAGTAAATGAATTATTTTAGAAAGAAGGCGGTCGATTATGTTCGTTATCGCAACGAAAGAATTTCTTGAAATGATGAAAAGCTTTAAAGCGTTACTCGTCATCGCACTCCTTGTACTCTCTTCCTACTTTGCCAGCTCCTTCATCGCATCTGCAAAGTTTATGATGGGAACCGATGCATACACAGCTGTCATTCGACTCTTTTTATTAGGATTTGGCTTCGTTTTCGTACTCATGCTTTCTCACGATGTCATGAGCCGTGAAGTCGCTGCGGGTACGATGCGATTACTCATTACGAAAACGTCAAGAAGCGCGATTATCGGTGGTAAATTTTTAGGAATCGCAGCATTTTGGCTCTTTTCTCTCGGCGTCTCTTTAGCGATTATTTCTTTTTTCGCAAAAGAATTACCGTGGTTAGCCTTTTTACAGTTGTACAGTTTTTTACTATTCATTATCGGGCTTTGCTTACTCCTTTCGACATTAGCAAAATCGCCAAATGTCTCTTTACTCATCGGGCTCGCTGTAAGTTTTATCGCACCGATCATCGGCATTTGGAGTACATTTTCAGACAAAGCATGGCTACAACCGTTTAAATACATTTTGCCTTACCGTTACCAAACCGCTGAAAACATATCACTCTTTGTCCCTGTACTATTCGGCATCAGCTTTCTCACATTGGCTACTTTCCTTTTCAAACGAGGTGACTATTAATGACAACTGTATTAGAAGTACGTGATATTCAAAAATCTTTCGGAAAAACAGAAGTATTACGAGGTGTATCGTTCTCGATTGAACGGGGAGAAATTTTCGGATTTCTCGGACGAAACGGGGCGGGGAAAAGTACGCTCATTCATATTTTAACCGGCGTGAAATATCCGACGAGCGGATCCTTTCAAATTCTCGGTCTCCCGATTGAAGAAGCGAAACGACATATCGGTGTCTTTCCAGACATCGACCAATTTTATAATGAGTGGACGGCGATGCAACATTTAACCTTTTTCGCCAAATTACAAAAAATTCCATGTTCCAAAGCTGAACTGGAAGCGTTACTGCGCCAAGTCGGATTGCAAAACGAAATGAAAAAGAAAGTGAAACAATATTCGTTCGGAATGAAAAAGAAATTAGGGGTCGCTCAAGCATTAATCGGCCAACCCGATTTCATCATTTTAGACGAACCGACATCGGGTCTCGATCCAGAATCAGCCATTCATATGCGTCAACTCATTCATCAAATGGCAGCAAACTGTCAAACCGTTTTCGTCACGTCTCACAATTTAAACGAACTTGAAAAAATGAGCGATCGCATCGCTATTTTAAAAGAAGGCCACATTTCCAACATCGGGACGATGGAACAATTGCGCAACGTATCCAACTATGCGATTGAAATTCATATAATGCTTGACCGCACACCGGAAGAAGCCTTCCTTCAAACATTGACGACGCGGTATGAAGTGAACGATACGAACGTGACCCTTTTCCTCCAAAAAAAAGAAGACGTCGCCGAATGTATACGAGCGCTCGTCTTCGCTAATTATGCCATTTATAAAGTGACGCAAAAAGAACAAACTTTAGAAGAAATTTTTTTACAAACCGAAAGTTAAAATAAAAAGATGATCTTTCCAAAGCGAAGGTCGCTGAAAAAGTCGTTGTTACTTAGTTTTTTCTAGATACTGTTGATTTCCGCTACAGGTGGACGCTTTCCACGGGCACGGCCTCAGCCTCGGGCCTACAAGATGTAGGTCATGCAGTCGTTGCAATAGGATGTTGTGAGATTTTAGACTACCTTGCTACGCCCGGGGTCTTCGGCTCGTGCTGTTCCCGTAGGAGTCGCCACCTTTCGCTCCAATTAACAGAGAGTACTTAAAATTAAAATTTCAAACGGAAAAGAAGCCAATTCGTTCAAATTCGAACAAATTGACTTCTTTTTGAATTTCAAAACGACTATAAATAAAAAACTCAAGCTTTTCAGTAACTTTGTAAAACGAGAAACTACCTTTTTTATTGCAGTCCTAAATGTTCGCGGAATGTGTGGCCTTCGTAATCTTGACGATAAATGCCACGCTTTTGCATTTCAGGAACGATTAAATCAACGAAGTCGTCTAAACTGTTCGGTAAAACAGGTGGCATTAAGTTAAAGCCATCCGCTACCCCTTCGTTCATCCATTTCTCCATCTCATCTACAATCTCTTCCGCTGTGCCGATCAATGTTAAATGACCGCCACCTGCGCTTAAATAACCGAGTAACTCACGGACGGTCGGGTCTTTATCTCGAATGATTTCGAGCACCGTTTCATAGCGGCCGACTGGTCCTGTAAATTGTTCGACGGGAGGAAGTTCAGGTACTTTCTCATCCAATGCCCAATCCGAACAATCTTGTTGAACGAAAAAGCTCAATTGTGCTAACGCGTTATCGATCGGCAACATTTCATCGAGTTTGCGCTTTTTCTCGTACGCTTCTTCTCGCGTCTTACCGACATATGTGACGAGTCCTGGCAACACTTTAATGTGACCGTTCGGACGCTCGCTTTTCGCAATCGCTTCATCCAATCGGTTGCGGAACTTTCGCGCTTGGCCAATGTTCCAAGAAACCGAATATACGGCCTCCGCATATTTCGCAGCGAGCGCGACACCTGGTGCCGATGCGCCTGCCTGCATAGCGACAGGACGTCCTTGTGGACTGCGCGGTGCGGTAGATGGTCCTTTCACTTGGAAGTACTTCCCTTCGTGATGGAATGGTTCGATTTGAGAAGGGTCGATAATCTCTCCCGTTTTACGGTCGTGAATGAACGCCTTCTCGTCCCATGAATCGAATAATTGATTCATTACCGTCGCAAATTCATCCGCCTTCTCGTAGCGCTTCGCATGTTCCGGCAATCCTTCCATACTATGGTTTTGAGCTTCCCAATCCGTCATCGACGTCACGAGATTCCACCCGACGCGACCGTTCGTCATATGGTCCAAACTTAACAACTGACGCGCTGCGGTGAATGGGTTCGAAAACGTACTCGAAATCGTCGAAACGAGTCCGACACGCTTCGTCACTTGCGAAATCGCTGTTAAATTGACGATCGGGTCTAACCAAAATGCCGGCATCTCACTCGGCTGTTCCCCCGCAAACGCCTGACTATCTGCGAAAAAGACCGCATCGAAATAGCCACGCTCCGACGTTTGAGCGAGTTCTTGATAATACGTCACATCTCCAACACGTTCAACGCTCGAATCCGGCATCATCCAAGCTGCTTGGTGATGACCGCACCCGTACAATAAAATCCCGATATGGAGTTGCTTCTCTTTCTTCTCTGTCATCATAGACACCTCAATGTACATTGATTTATGGAAAAAATCCGTTTAGCCAAATTAGTTCATCGTCAATCCGCCGTCGACTGTAATGTTTTGTCCTGTTACGCCGTCCGCTTGTTCTGAAGCTAAGTAAGCGACCATGTTCGCCACATCTTGTGGTGTTGTCACTTTGCGAATTGGCGTTGACTGTGCGATTAAGTCGAACACTTCTGGTGTCGTCACAGAACTTGCGTTTGTCGTCTTCAACAATCCGCCCGATACGACGTTCGCCGTAATGCCGTGCTGTCCTAATTCTGCCGCGATATTACGTGTAAATCCGATCAAACCAGCTTTCGCCGTCGTATACTCGTGGTATGGTACGACAGGGTTTTGGTATAAGTTCGTTCCGATGCTAATGATGCTTCCTTTTTTACGCTCGATAAACTGTGGCACAACACTTTGCGCAACGTTAAATGCTGCTTTTAACGTACCGTCAATTTGCTGTTGGTAATCTTCCCAATCTAAATCTGCGAAAGACTTTTGTTTGACAGGGTCAAATTTGAAACCGACTAATGCGTTGTTCACGACAACGTCGATTTGACCGAAACGTTCTGTCCCTTGTTTCACCATCTCTTCTACTTCTTCACGATTCGTTACGTCTGCGTAAAGTGCAATCGCTTTCTCTTTACCGATCTCTTCTACGAGTGCTTCTGCTGCATCTTTACTTTTATAATAGTTAACGATTACATTCGCTCCTTGTGCTGCTAATGTTTTCGCAATTGTCGCTCCTAAACCTTGACTACTTCCTGTTACTAATACTGTTCTTGCCATCTTCCATTCCTCCTAAATTTTTATGATGATCCTTAAATAATTGAGTAGGGGACGAAAAAAATACGCAACCTCCCGAATGGAAAGTTGCGTACACATAAACGATGCATCACGAAACAAGACGTCTTGACGCCTCATCGCACGCATGCGGATGTATAAAATTCGACACTTTCCTACGCTAGTGTTAACTAGTTCAGGTTCAAAGGGTTCGAGTAAAAACTCATCTCAGTGCAACGACACCCCTAGTGAATACTATTTAAGTTACCTTCAATTTATAGTTTAAAGCAATCGTTGTCAAGTCATTCACGTCATTCCAACTGTTTCACCCACTATACATTTTTAAACTATTTACTCGCATACGTGGACATCTGTATGAAACACTAGAAGTACGATAAGGGAGATATTATCAAAAAACAATAAAATTAAAGTTTTTAAGTCCATGCTTGTCGATTAATATAAAATAGAGCTGGTTTATCTCGCAATTGAATCTTACTTTAGAGTCTAGACTTTGGAGTTTTTTCACTAATTCTACCGAACGATAACTAGGAGGTAGGACAATATTAACCGTAAATGCTAAAAAGCTAAAATATTTAAGAAAATCATATCAACATTCTCCTAGATACCATATGTTAACATTCAACTCTCTTTCTCTTTAATCACCAGCTATTATGCCCCTTTTATAAGGTACATAATGACTCAAGATTAACTCCCATACCGCGCTACTAAGATACTTAAAGTATCATTAGACTCTTTATAAGTATCTTGATAATCAAAAAAATCATCTATCCCTCCCTTAATCATCGAATAGCTGTTCATTTTCATTCCGGTTTTTATTTTCTCGGAAGACCTTAATATATTCTCTCCGTAGTCATACATCTGATTAATGTAATCATTAATATCAGGGTCATCCGACTCTATTGAGAATCTCCCAAGTCTTACTCCAGAAGTTCTAAAATTTTCAAGATGCATTTCCATACCTTCATTCCAATCCTTCTTGTAGAGGAAGGATTTGTCTTCTTTCGCCAGGTTAGAGTGATAGACAATTCCTTTAATAGCATCAAGAGCTAATACCTGTGCTTTATATACTTTGTTTAGATAATCCTCAAGCTCTTGAGATCCTGGAATAGATTGAGAGGATAAACTAGACTCTGAAAAATCTTCTGAGGGAGTAAAATCCGTATTATTCTTTTCTGAGTTGTTTGAAAATAGAGAATAGGTTATAACTAAAATAGCAAGTAATGCTAAAATAAGTAAAGATACAAGTATTCTTATCATTGGTTTTTTCATAAGAAAGCTCTCCTTTTAAAAGTAATTTTTATCACTTTGATTTTACTATATATAAGTTTTTATTTTGTTAAAAAAGTAATTTATTGTTATTATTGTATTTGTTAAACATAAAATGGTTCTTACGCATATTTGGTGAATACAAATATGGTGTTGTAAGGAGATTTGATAATATTCTCTGAACATAACTCTACATCCAATAGAGAATCTGTTTTTCTAACAATTTCAATTCTGCTCTTCCGTACATCATCCGTTTAATTGTTTTCAAACGATTGATTTGTCCTTCTAATCTTCCATTACTGTAAGGAGAGAATGTTGAATCGCTTTGAAGGTCACTGCGTATTCGCTGAGCATAACGATAAAATGGTGAAATGATGTCAGAGAGTTGGTCTTGTCTCCACTTTGAAAACAATTTTGCTTTAGGATCGTTGATGGAATCACGAAGCTTTTGAACAAGTGATTTAAACTTTTTTAGAGGAGAGTTCAATAAAAGAACAATGAACATTCGTCTGGAAATAGAAACCTGTTTGCATGGTTGTAGCATTCTATTTCCTTCTTTCCTTTTTCACCGCATCATATCCTCCTTCGTATCCTAACTGTTGAAGATGAAGATAAATAGCCATCGCTGAATGACCTTCTTTTTTCCACTCAAGTGATTGTGTGATATAATCGTCGATTGCTTTTCTCCGCACTTGACGACTTGGCGATTAAGTGTGTAAATGAATATTTTTTGACAGTATGGAGATCCAATCCGAATGTTCGAGCAAGTTGAGCTATCGTTTGTCCCTCTTTATATGCATTCTTCGCTTTTGAGTTTGACAGGCGAACATTTCTTTTTCAGAACGAGTTGAAGAAACTGTTGATGTTTATTTTCTGAGGGCTAGACCCAATAATCGTAGTGGGGAGAAGAGTAGCGATATAATCTGTGACTTATTTCTTTGCATTTTAGATAAAGTGCTACCTGTCATACATTTGTTGGATTACAGGGCTCGCTTTGGAAATAGCTTTTCGAAAGGTAAAATCATCAATTCCTATAAAAAGGCGCCCCCTCCCTCTCAAACTCCGGGCGATAGATACCTTGGTGACGACCAATACGAACTACGTAATACTTGCTCATATTAATCACTCCTTAGTTTTCCATAAGTAAGGATTCTCTTTCAAGTAGTAGATGTCGGACTCTTGGAAACCACCATACAAGGATTCTTTATCTCTTAACATCTCAAAAATTTCTTCTTCTTTCTCGCCCGAAAGATAAAGAGAGTTCGCATTATTAACAGCAGCCTTTCTATAGTCTACTTTTGAATAAAAAAGAACTTTAGATGCTTGTTCTTCTGTTAAATTATATGTATTTGACATCAAAATTTCTTTCATTTTGTACTCTGAGTAGTTTGAGTTACTAACAGATAGCTCTACATGTTTGACAAGACGGTCAAACTCCTCTTCAAAGGACGGCTTTTTCGATTCATTGTAAAGAAATATTCCTACTAGAATAGTCGCAACAACAGTAACAACAACTAATAAACGAGAGATAAATTCTAATAAAGTATTCAACAGATCACTCCTCAATATAACAGTATTCCCCTACAAATATACCATTTTATAGAAAAAGGTCAAGACGCACAAGAGAATCTGACTGATAGAGATTTGTTGCAAAGAGTAAGGTATCTCCCATGTTACTGTTAAAATATTTTGCTTCATTATCAAATCAATATCTCAAAGATTCTTTTGAGTAATATCAGCTAATTGTGATTCTTAATAACTACAATCGATAAGATCATGATTCCCCTAAGATACTCCGTCAACAAACTCCTTTCTTGAAAGAGTAATCTTCAACTTTACGTCCTCATTGAGAAGTGTTACATTTTCTTTATCAATCAAAATAATTGTAGCTAACTCTTCGCCACAGAATACCAGATGTTCTTAAAGTGAATCTTATCAACTTCTGTAGAAATACAGAATAAAAAAGGAAGACAACCAATGTATTTTTCAATGAAACAATCAAAACTCCTCACCTTCTTCATATGGGGATATTTCGCATTGCTCATCACTGCCTACACATTCGGCAAAGAACCGATTGGCAATCAATTCATTTCCGCTACGCATCCACTCGGCATTTTATTCAGCATATTGAGCGTCATCTTTTTACTCTCGCTTTTACTATGTTCTGGCTATACGTTAACAGACGAGACGCTCACGATTCACCGCGGATTTATTAAACAAAAAATTCCGCTCGATACGATGACCGATTGGACGGAAGATGGGGGGAAGCTAACGATACACTGTGGAACGTACGATACGATCGTCCTCACGCCGAAAGAAATGGAGCGCTTTTTAGAAACATTACACAACGTAAAAACACTCCCTACCGCAAACTAGCGATGGGGAGTGTTGCTATTTAAGCTTCGAGCGTTTGAATCGACGTTTCGTCAAATACGAGGCGAAGCGGTTCGTCTCCTTTAAACGTACTTCCTTCATGCGGCACTTCATACTGCACACGCACGTGTAACGTGTGAGGGAGCTTCGTTAAATGGAACAACTCCACACGGCGATTCATCTCTTCATTAATATGATGGTCCACCGCCTCAACCCATTCTCCCGCTTCATTTTGCACTTGAAACCCTGTAATCACGTCTTGGCTTTGCAACAATAACGACAAGCCGATTCCCTCTTCATAACGCTCGACCATCGCGACTTGCGACAAATATTGCAACATAATAGACGGCTCATCCGTCGTCTCCTTCAACGGTTGAATATCAATCGCAAACTTCGGAAGATCACTTGTAATATACGAATCCTTCATCTCAATTCCCACTTTCATTTCATCATTTTCTCCAGTGTAAAGGGAACAATAACGAAACAACAGCTTTTTGCTTCCAAATGCCAATCCAATATTTTAAGTAAATCCTCTCATTTTAAATACTAATTTTCAATTTTGGAAACAATCTTTTAATAATGTACATTTTTGTATTGAATTTTTAGTCTACCTTTCTTAGAATGAGAACAAACATTCTCATCCGATGAATGTCATACTCGCTTCTAAATAGTGAGTCACTTTAAAATATGTTATAATATGTAAACAACGAGGGGTAATGAATGAGCAAAAAAATATTACGAAATATTCAGTTGCATGAGTTAATGGACTTGAAAATTGATTATGCCTTCAAACAATTATTCGGTACAGAAAAAAATAAACAACTGACGATTGTATTTCTAAATGCTATTTTAAGAAAAACGCGACGCTCACCTATTGAAGATGTTATTTTTATCGCTCAAGAAGTTGGTGGCGAATACAAAGAAGACAAACAGTCACGTTTGGACATTGTCGTTCGCAATGAAGCGAATGAATTGATCAATATCGAGATGCAATTAGCGAATCAAAACGACATGATTCAGCGAACTTTGTACTACTGGTCTCGATTATATGCATCACAACTGAAACGCAGTAAAGGATATCACCTTTTACACCCGACCATTACGATTAATATTTGCGACTTTGACTTGCTTCCTACACCTAATTATCACAGCTCATACTACCTATGCGAACATGATACGAAACATCCTCTTTTCCAAAATAACCATATCTTTGAAATTCACTTCATTGAGATGAAAAAATTTATTAAGCTTTGGTATGAGCATCAATTAAATCCTTTCGATGATCTTCTCGTCCGTTGGTTACTCTTGTTAAGTATGGTAGATGATCGAAAATCAAAAGTTTACGACGACATTTATAAAGAATTGGAGGAGTTAACGATGACAGATTCACGTTTAGAACAAGCTTTTCAAAAATGGGAAGAATTGAGCCAAACCCCTGAATCCATCCTGGCATACGACGCACGACTAAAAGCAATCTTAGATGAAGAAGCGAGAATCGAATACGCTGAAACGAAAGGGTTTGAAAAAGGGAAGGACAAAGGGTTTAAACAAGGGAAAGATAACGGATTACGCCAAGCGGCTCAAAGCATCTTAGACCAAGGCTACTCAATGCAAGAAGTATCTAAACTATTAAACTTACCAGTGGAAAAAATTCAAAAACTAATAGAAAAAGAACCGTCCTAACTTCACTGTACAAAAAGAGAGTGTTCCTACTTAACACACTCTCTTTTTACACGACTTCCACTCTTTCCAAAATGCCTCATATCCCGCTCGTTCAACCAGATCATCGGGCAGAACGCGTTCTTTCGCTTCCGCATAAAAGGATTCGACCGCATTTGCGAAGCGAAGCACTTCAGTTTCATAATCCGCATACGCACACGTCACACGAACCCCTTCATCCGTCGTAATCGTCACACCCTCTCCGTCATGATGCACCGACCAATCGAGCCCGTCCTCACAACCGAGAATTTCAACCGTCTCCCCTTTCGGATCCGCCAACATCGTATGACCACAACACGGAAACAACTGCTCTCCCACACCCGCCACATGATCGTGAAACAACGACCGCAACAACCGCAATCCCGCTGCACTCACCGTCGCCGTCTCCTTCACCACAACATCCCCAATCCGAATGACCACATCCCCATGCAAACAAAGATCATCGACATTCTCCTCACACTCATCAATCCAATACAAACGCTCGAGGTCCATCGCAAACGGCAAATTACGCGCATATACCATAAAAAACACTCCTTTCACGAACTCATAATGCAACAGTACTCCCATCACAACGAATCGACAAGTGAAAATCTCCCTCTTTTGCCACCTTGACTAAAAAAATAAAGAGATTCTCAGTAACCTACCTGAGAATCCCTTGCACTTACGTATTTAACTGTAAATAAACCGAATCTTCCATGTCGTAAAATTCCGCGAGTGAGCTGACGAAGTTGTAGATCGATTGAGCACTTAAATTCGTTTCAACATAAATGCCGTACCACTCAATCGGTTGACGATGCACCGTCTCATCATAGGACAATAATTTCTGAAATGCCTTTTGTTTAGGTAATGCCTGATATTGTTCTAAATCAAAATCAGCTAACCATGCTAAATACTTTTCTAACACTTCTCGCCAAGTCGAAACGCTATACTCTTGTTCTTCAACCCATAAACTTTTCGGTTTCTTTCCCGTCACTTTTAAAGATTCAAAAACAGAATAATACGTATCTGCTTCAATCACTTTATTTTTCTTATCATCATACGGTTCACTCTCACATGGCCAAATCGCAATAATACTTTCATATAACTGTTGGCCTCGTTTTAAAATCGACTCTTTATTCCATTGTGAATACTGTGCACAAGCACGAGTGAGTTGAATATTCGACTTCTCATAATATGCTGATTTCTCTTCGAATGTTTTGTTCGACAGCTCGGAATTATAACTCGTGAGCGTCAAGTTTCCTAACACATGCACATACAATTTATGATCATCTATCGCACGATCTCCTAATTCAACCCGCCAACTCGGGGTTAACGTACGTGGCATAATATGCTCCACCGTCACCTCATCAAATTCAATCACTTCTTTATGTGACTCTCGTTCAATTTGAGTTAAGATCAACTTCACGAGACGAGTATTGCGATTATACATATCGCTATTTAATACACTTTCTTTCACAATTTCATCACGTGGAAATACTGCTTTTCCTGTACGCGTGTATAAATAAGCAGCGACCGCTTCTAACTCTGATTTTTGTTCTTTCACTTTTTCCGCTTCTTTACCGAGTGCACTAAATACTTTATTTAAAGAACTTGTCGGATAGCTCACAATCGCCCGTCGAATTAAATAACTGTTGATCAACTTCAAAACATTTAAAAATTGTTCCTCTTGAATATTTCCCTGTTCATATTCATGAAACAATCTCAATAAATATGGATACGTAACCGTTGATTTCAAATCAATGATGATGGAGAGATAATTTTGTGCTCGTTTGTTTTTGTGTTCTGCATTCAACAGCTGACGATAATAATTAGAGAATACGAGAAGATCATTCAGTATATCCGCACTAGAAATCCCTACCTCTGCCATATATGCTTTAAAGCTTTGATACACTTTATTTTTATTCGGGATTTGTCCCGTTTTCATCGTCAAATAATCACGAATGAAATCTGAAATCTTCGCATTCGTTAAACGTTCCTCGATATGTAACCAATAATTTTTATATAGATGTTCTTGCTTTTCTGGTTGCTCATTCATCAACAAATAATTACGTATTAAATCCGACTCTGTCAATGATAATCCTGTAGAGTTTAAACTCTCAAATATCACTTGTGGATTCTCTTCTTTTCTTCCCTGTTCTAACTCAATATAGACAATTCGAATTTTTTGCAACGCTTCATAAATTTCTTCACTACTCGCCTGAGAGTGTTGAATTAAATAAAGAAGACGCTTATAATTCATCTGTATTTTAGACGGTCGGTCGGATTGACGATGTACCAACAAATTAATAAAATCTCGTCGATCCTCTTCAACTGATATTAATTTGTACTTATACGCATCTTCTACATTTTGATTTTCAAAATAAGAATCTTGAATATCGATACAAGTGTGCTCATCTTCAATTGAATCGAACAACGCTTTCAACAATAAAAAAGCCGTCGTAATGCGCTGCTGACCATCGATAATAATATAATCACTTCCCATGCCGGGAAATGAAGACTTCACAAAAACGACGGTTCCCATGAAGTGTCCTTGTAACTGTTGATTCAACGCAAGCCGCTCAATGTCATAAAAGAACTGATCAACTTGCTCTTCCGTCCACTCATACCTTCTTTGATAGACAGGTATTCGAAAGACAGACTTCCTCGGCGACAAAAACTCCAACAACTTCACTGTTCCAGCATCCATACGCCCACCTTACCTTCCATAACCCGATAGTTTATCATAATATTACCTTTTATTGTATCTAACTCATTCAGGGCTTGCAAACTGTTTTGAGCAAGTAAGAAGTGATGATTAAAGTAAACTTCTTAACGGGAACTAAATATAATAAAAAGACACCTCGATAAGGTGCCTTATAAAATAATTTACTTAGACAAACATCTGTTGTAAAAATCCTACCTTTTGTTGTTGAAGAAAGTACAATTTCTGTTCTTGAGAAGATATTTTGTTATCCATAGCTTTAAAGAAAAGACCTATCTTTATTTGTTCTTCTTTTACTTTCGGCACTCTAAATTTAAAGTTGTTAACTTCTTTAGTGGAGACGTTAGGTTGGGCTCCTGCAACTAAAACTTTTTTTAATTGGTTAATAAATAAATTTGTTTCAACCAAGATTGTAACAAAATCATAATTAACCTTTGTAGTAGGCACAAAATATCCAACTCGTTGATTTTGATAAACTTTTTGCTCTGTTAAATTATTAATGACAGCAACTTTTCCTGTTGTTGCACCTGACATTGCTAAAACAACGGAGCTATGTGGTAAAATGTAATTTTGATCACTTTGTTGCTCTTTATAGTAAACGAAATCTCCTCCTACTTCTCCATTAGATAATATATTAGAAATACGAACAATAGGAATTCCAGACCTTTGAAATTCCTTACTTTTAAAAGCATACCCTCCTCTTAGCGGAGCGATTTCATCCATGCTCTTTTTCATCCACTCTCCTGTAAAGCCTTCAAACCTCAACTCTGGTTGTGTTTCTCCAGCTTTCGGGAACATCTTTTGCAAAAATCCTTTTTTCTGTTTTTGTAGCAAATCAATTTTTTCTTGTTGGAGTTGAATTTTTTGATCTAACTTTTCAAAAAATATTCCTATCCTTTTCTGTTCCTCAATACAAGGTATCTTTACTTTTATCTTTCCTAAATCTCCTAAATAAATTCCTGGCTGAGCAGATACTACTTGTTTTACTTTTAATTGATGTTGAAAGCTTTCTGACTGAACAAGATATAAAAGATATTTTGAAGTCACCTTTTCTCCTCTTAGTATGGCTACACTTCGCTGAAAGGCAATGAAGCTCTCGTCATGTACTATAGCCGTTCTTCCTATAGTACCAACTACAGATAATAAAACATCTCCTTGTTTAAGTGTATAACTTTTATAAATAGAATTATATTCTTCATTAGATATTTTTCTATCATTCTCACTAATTTTTATTTCACCATTTACAATATTTTTAGCACTTAAAAGATAAGGCCCTTCTGATACATCTTTATGCGTACCATGAGTACCATCTTTCAATAAAGATAGTATTTTTTTTAACTGATGATCTTCCCATTCACCTTCAAACCCTTTAAACCTTAACTTTGGTACGTTCATTGTTTACACTCCTAACTCTTTGAAGTATTGTTCGAGTTCTGCGTCGACTTTGGCCATTTCTTCGTCAATCGCTTCGAGTTGTTTGGCTACTTCGTCTAAGTCGATCGGTTCTTCTTCCTCGAACGTGTCGACGTAGCGTGGAATGTTTAAGTTATAGTCATTTTCACGAATTTCTTCTAATGTGGCTGCGTAAGAATATTTATCGATCGTTTCACGGCTATTATACGTTGCGACGATTTTTTCGACGTGTTCGTCCGCTAAGATGTTTTGATTTCGTCCTTTTTCAAATTCATTAGAAGCATCAATGAATATTACATTGTCGTCTCGTTTACGATTTTTCTTGAAGACGATAATACATGTCGGAATACTCGTTCCAAAGAAAATATTCGCAGGTAAACCGATAACTGCATCTAAATAGTTTTGATCTTCAATTAAGTATTTCCGAATGACACCTTCTGCCGCTCCTCGGAACAGGACACCGTGCGGTAAAACGACCGCAAATGTACCATTGTCGTCCAAATGATGAATATGATGCTGAACGAAAGCAAAGTCTGCACGTGATTTAGGTGCGAGTCTTGCGTACTGACTGAAACGTTCATCGTCTTTAAATTTATCGTCACTACTCCATTTTGCGCTATATGGCGGATTCGCTACAATCGCTTCGAATGTTCTTCCGATATGCTGCGGTTCTTCTAACGTATCTGCATTTCGAATATCAAATCGTTGGTACGGAATATCATGTAATAACATATTCATACGTGCTAAGTTGTATGTCGTCGATACTTTTTCTTGTCCATAGTAATTGTATACTTTCGCTTCTCGCCCGACACGGAGTAGGAGCGAGCCTGATCCACATGCGCCGTCATAAACGTCTCGAATTTCAGTTTTACCTGCCGTTACAATTTTCGCTAAAATGCGTGATACTTGTTGGGGGGTATAAAATTCTCCCGCTTTTTTACCCGCATTTGCTGCGAATTGCGAAATCATATATTCATACGCATCCCCTAATACGTCAATCTCCACATCATCTTGTAAAAATGGGATGTCTGCAATACTGACGAGAACTTTTGCGATGAGTTCTGAACGCTCTTTCACTGTTCGTCCTAATCTCGATGAGTTTAAATCCATATCATCGAATAAGTTTTCGAAATCTGCCTGGCTATCTGCTCCCATCGTGGACGCTTCAATTGCTTTAATTCCTTCTTGCAACATTTCAATATCGAAATTCCCTTTATCACCACTTGCAATTTCTTTCATGAGCGAAGAAAATAAATACTTTGGCTCAATGACATATCCGAGTTCTTCAATTAAATATTGTCGCAAATCTTCATGATAGTCTTCATCTTCCCACGCTTCTGCGAAAGTCATTTCATCTTCCTTCAATAACACATTCGCACGAAACTCTACTTTTTCTGATAAGTAACGGTAAAAGATTAATCCTAATATGTAATCTTTAAATTCATACGCATCCATTTGTCCGCGTAAATAGTTCGCCATCGCCCACAACTTTTTATGTAATTCTGCTTGTTGTTGGCGTTGTTTTTCACTTGTTGACATCGTTGTACACTCCTTCATACTATCTCAATCTCTCGTAAATCATACCATAATAAAAAGAGGGAAAACCTCCCTCTTTTGTTAAGCACCATATTTCTCTGCTTGTTCGTATATAAAGCGTTTAATCGCTTGAATCGCTTTATTTTTCTTTAAAAAGGAACCTGTCAAACGGTCCATAATGGTGCTATCTTCAATAATATTCGCGTATTCATATGTCGCGACTTGTTCTTTCAATACGTCTTGCGCTAAACCGACTTCATCTGCAAACGTAGTCATTTCACGCTCTTGTACTTCTTCTTCGTATTTATTGTAAGCATCAATAATCGAATCGCTCTCATTTAACTGTGGAACGACTTGATCTAAGAAGTTGTAGATGAGTTCGACTTTCAGACGTAATTTTTTATCAGAGGCATGGTCTAGTTCTTGTTTAATTAATTTAATTTCTTGCTCGCGTGTTTTTTCATCATCCATCGTCAACTGCGCGATTAAATTCATAATATAGCTAACATTAATTCGATCTGTATGCATAAGTTCAAGTTCGAAATCAATGTCTTGTAAAATAGACTCTTTACGTGGATCTTCTTTTTTCAATGTGTCATGAATTTTAAAATATTTACTTTTGTAGTCTTCATATGTTTGCTCGGCAATTTGCAACTCGTCTTCATTGAATTCAAAGTCAGAAAACGATTGTAGACGCTGCAACATCTTCGTCACGTTTTTGAATGCGATAATAAATTCCCGCTGCTCTTCTTCCGTTTGAAGGGCATCGACATCTGCCGGAATGGTTGCAATAGCTTTGAGCTCTTGTAATGCTTCTTGAAACTTCTCTAAGTAAACATCATAGCTTTGCATAAGCACGTCATCGACTGAATCTGTTTGAGAAAAGAGACGAATCGTCGCATCTGTCTGTTCTTTCAAATTACGATAACAAACGATATTTCCGTAAGGCTTTGTCGCTTTTTCCACACGATTCGTACGGCTATACGCTTGTAATAAATTGTGATATTGCAAGTTTTTATCGACATACAACGTATTGAGCGGCTTACTATCAAAGCCCGTTAAAAACATATTGACGACGAGCAATATATCGATTTGCGCTTGTTTCATTTTTTTAGAAACGCTCGCAAAGTAACGATCCCACGTATCTGTCGAATAGTCTGTGCCAAACATTTCATTGTAGTCTGCAATCATACGGTCTAATGCTTCTCGTGAATGTTCTGCTGTACCGTCGCTTTCTTCATTCGCTCCGAAAGAATAAATGCCTGCAATTTTTAACGAATGATCTTTCGACTTAAAGAAATCATAATAGTTTATTAACGATTGAATCGAATCGACCGCAAAGATGCCACAATACCCTTTACTTTTGGAACGACGTGTATGGTTATCAATGATGTGATCAGTGATCATATTTAAGCGCGCTGGATGTTGAAGTACTTCTTCCTTATCAATCGCTTCTACTTTCGTGTCATCATTCTCGTCTACGCTCGTTTGAATCGTGCGAATGTATTCAACGGAGAAACCGAGTACGTTCCCATCTCGTATCGCATCTTTGATTAAGTAATGATGCAAACATTTCTCAAATAAATCAGCAGTCGTTCGACCATCTTGGCTTTTATTTTCTTCAAAGCGTGGAGTACCTGTAAATCCGAAGTATTGCGCATTTTGGAAATGATGGTCAATATCTTTGCGCATATCTCCAAATTGACTGCGATGACATTCATCAATAATAAAGATGACGCGTTCTTCTCGGTAAGGAGCCATTACTTGCTCATAATTCGGATTTTTTACCGCATTACTCATCTTCTGAATTGTCGTAACGATAAATCGTTTCATCGGATTTTTAATTTGTTTAATTAAAGCGTCTGTATTATCGGTACGATCGACCGAACCTTTTTCAAACTTATTAAACTCTGCCGTCGTTTGGCTATCTAAATCTTGGCGGTCAACGAGAAAGAACACTTTTTTAACGCTTTCTTCATTCGCCAAAATTTGTCCTGCTTTAAATGAAGTTAACGTTTTCCCTGATCCTGTCGTATGCCAAATATAACCGTTCTTATCAGTTTCATTCGCTCGTTTCACCAATGCTTCAACAGCGTACACTTGATAAGGGCGCATAACCATTAATGCCTTGTCTGTATCATTGATGACCATGTAACGACTAATCATTTTCGCTAAATGATTCGGCTGTAAAAATGTTTTTGTAAACTCATGTAAGTCCGTAATGAGATTATTTTCTTCATCTGACCAGAAAAATGTGAAACCGAATTGAATGTCATAGTCTGAGTTAGAGAAGTATTTCGTATCGACTCCATTACTAATGACGAAGATCTGTAAGAAGTGATAAAGACCTTGGAAAGAGTGACGACGATATCGTTGAATTTGATTAAAAGCTTCTTTAAAATCGAGCCCTCTACGCTTCAATTCGATTTGTACAATCGGTAAGCCATTTATCAAAATCGTAACGTCATAACGATTCTCATACTTCCCTACCATCGTCGTTTGTGTTGTCACTTGAAATAAATTATCTTCCCAATTTCGCGTGTTCATCAACTCTAAATAAACATGATTGTCATCTTCACGTTCAATAAGGAGCTTATCACGCAAAATTTTAGCTGATTCATAAATGCTCTTTCCTTCAATTTCTACAAGAACTCGTTTAAACTCTTGATCAGTTAACGGCTTCCCGAGTAACTTTGACTCATTAAATTTATTGAGTTGTGCACGAAAGTTGGCAAGCACGTCATTGTAATCTTTGAGGTGAACCGCTTCATACCCTTGATCTTGCAATCGTTTGACTAATTCATTTTCTAACTGTGCTTCAGACTGGTACCCCATCATAAGTCCCCCCTTACACTTCAAACTTTACTTATATGTAAAATACGACCAAAAACCACTTATTATAGGTATTCTACCGCCAAAAATGGTTTTCATCAAATAAACCATTACTTTTTCTGGATAATCAGTCGGATTATTATAATAAGAAATTAGGAAATTACAGTGCTTAAGATTGATTATAATCATCATACTAGACCTTCTGTACTCATTCATGTCATGTTTTCATAATAAAAAAATCGGCACCTCATATTTGAGTATGCCGATTTCTTTTGTTTCTACGATTATTGGACTTTCGTGGTTATTTTACAATTTACGATGACCTTCACTACTTTTTACATGTTCGACAATGTAGTGTATTTCGCAATTGAATTTTGAGCCACTTCGCAATTTAACGCGGGTACTTTTCCAGTGTACAAGATAGCGGAAGCAGTTTGTTTGATTCTTGGCTTGACATGGAGCCTCTGCGAGCATGATTCACCCTTAAATGGCATTAGATTAGGGATTTAATGCTCCAGCAAGGTATCATGCTCGCCGCTCCATATAAAGCCGACTTGTCTTTTTTAGGAAGACAAGATTTTCAAAGTGGCTCACTGGCTCATGTAATAATTGGCTCACTTTTCAGTTGCTATATACAACCAACGAGGCATAGTAAGGCTCCTTTTCTATTCGTAGTTGTACATTAATATTATCATAGAAAAATTTCTAAGTGCGACTGATTTGACTTCCAAAATTGTGACATCTTTATGTTCGACTAAGCGTTGAAGCGAAACGCCTCTTTTAATGCCTATACATATAAGGTTTAAGTCCATGAGAAAAACTATTTTGCAGAAGTATTAAAGCTTGAATGAAAGAGAGCATGGCAACAAAATCATTGAAGTAGTGTAAATGCAAAATATAGAAGTAATTTAAGTGTTGTTTATTGCTTTTATTGAAGATAATACGTTTTGCTAAACGATGGCAATAGCGTCCAACGGTCCAATCGTAAAAAAATGATAGACGTCTATCGTTTTAGTTGCACAATTAAGTTTAAGCGTTTACGATGAAGGTAAGTTAACAATTAGGAGGTAATAGAAATGACACGTTTAGACAATAAAATTGCAATAATTACAGGTGGAGCGAATGGGATTGGGAAACAAATTGCGACTCGCTTTGCGGAAGAAGGGGCGAAAGTAGTACTAGCAGACTTCAATGGGGAAGCACTTGAGGCATCTGTAAATGAATTTAAAGAAAAAGGCTACGCTGCACACGGAGTAAAAGTAAATGTGGCTGTAGAAGAAGATATAAATAAAATGGTTGATGAAACAATTGCAACTTTTGGCCGTGTAGATATTTTAGTTAACTGTGCGGGCGTACTTGATTTAATGCAAGCAGCTCACAATGTAGAGGATGATATTTGGAACCGAGTAATGGATATCAATGTTGGTGGAATTATGCGTGCATCTCGTAAGGTATTACCAATTTACATGGAGCAAAAATCGGGTATCATCATTAACTTATCTTCAATGGCGGGTGTAACAGGTGGCCGCGGTGGCTTAACTTATACGGCTGCAAAACACGCAGTGACAGGAATGACAAAAAATATTGGCTCTCATTACGGAGAGTTTGGCATCCGTTGTAATGCCATTGCACCAGCACAAGTGAATACAGGCTTAACAACAAGCATTGACGGCTGGGATCAATTTGGCTTAAAGCAATCGACAAGAGGAGTAGCGACGATGAACCGTCCAGCAGAGCCAATTGAAATTGCGAACATTGCTCTTTTCTTGGCGAGCGAAGAGTCTTCTTACGTGAATGGTGTTGTGTTAGCGGCAGATTCAGGTTGGAGTGCTTACTAATTTATTGAAATCCTTTGTAACCTTTGCATTTGATACAATGAAAGCAATTAATTATGAAGGAGAACAAATGTGAATAAAAGAGAGCAACAAAAGCAGGAACGCCGCAATACGATTATTGAGGTCGCTAAAGCAATGATTTTAGAAAAAGGGATACAGGAATTGCAGCTTCAAGATGTGGCGGATGCTGCAGGTATTGGAATCGCTACGTTTTATCGCTCTTTTCCGAATAAAGAGTTGTTGATCATTGCGGTCAATAATCAAATTGTGGAGCAGATGCTTGCGGACATTGAACATCGGATTAAAGGAGCGGTAAATGCGTATGAAGAAATTGAGCGAGTGCTTGGTTATTACGTAGATATAGTGGAAGAGCCAGAGCAGCAATTTGTTCGTTTTGTAAGATCGATCGAAGCATATAGACCGATGGAAGTAGAAAGTGAAGAGTATCAGCATTACGTTTCGATTCGCAAAAGGTTTTCTGAATTGTTATTAGCCATTGCGACACGTGGTCAGCAAGATGGTTCGATTCGCTCTGGGGTGGATCTCAGTTTTTACTTATTTACGATTGTGCAAAATATTAGCCATTTCGCATCGGAAAGTAAGTTAACTAAGCATGATCCGTCCTTACCTCTAGACTTAAATTCTTCTCAGCAGGTCATACTATTAAAGGATGTATTTATGGCTCACTTGAGAGCAAATAATTGACCGTAAAATAAATCATTGATAAAGTAAAATTATTAAATGATAGTTGACTATCATATTTTAGGAGGGCTATTTCATGGCACGTTTAGAAGGAAAAGTAGCAATTATCACAGGTGCAGCTCAAGGTATGGGAGCAACACACGCAACTGAATTTATTAAGCAAGGTGCAAAAGTTGTTCTAACGGATTTAAATGAAGAAAAAGGTGCAGCATTAGCGGCAGAGCTTGGCGAAAATGCACTATTCATTAAGCATGATGTAACAAGTGAGCAAGGTTGGGCGGATGTTGTTGCGAAAGCGGAAGAAGCATTCGGTCCAGTGAACGTATTAGTGAATAATGCGGGTATTTCTTTAAATAAATTTATGCTTGAAATGTCATTAGATGATTATATGAAAATTGTTAACATCAACCAAGTATCGGTATTTTTAGGAATGAAAGCTGTAGCTGGTTCAATGCAAAAAGCGGGCGGCGGTTCAATTGTGAACATTTCATCTATCAACGGTTTAGTTGGTGGTGCAATTGGTTATACAGATACGAAATTCGCAGTTCGCGGTATGACGAAAGCAGCTGCACTAAACTTAGCTCACATGGGCATCCGTGTAAACTCAGTACACCCAGGCGTAATCGCGACACCAATGATTATGCAAGAGGATGCTAAAGCAGCAATTGAAGAGTTTGCAAAACAGATTCCATTAAAACGCGTTTCTCAGCCAGAGGAAGTTTCTCAATTAGTAGTTTACTTAGCATCTGACGAATCAAGCTATTCAACAGGCTCAGAATTCGTAGTAGATGGTGGTATTACAGCGATGTAATTTAAAATCCCCTCCGAGGTTATTTACTTGGAGGGGATTTTTTAGAATAAATATAGACAAGGGGACGATTCTCACGTCACATTTCGTTCATATTACAAAGGGATATGATAAAAAGGAAATATTATGAAACATTTTCATGATTGTTACGTAGATGAGTAAAGGGAGTGAGGGTACTGTCAATAATTTTGTGTAAATGACCATTCACCCATTCAAGGTAGCTCATCACCTGTGTATTCAATTGTACTTGTTCGAAGTGTTGATTTGAGTGTGTAGGAAAAAGCTAGCCCTTTCCTACACACTCAAATTTCGCGCTGGCGCGTCCCGGTCTAGTTTGCCGGTTCGTGCAGCAAGCTCCTGCTGCATTTCGACCGAGTACTGTTGTTGATTGTTTATTTGTATATACAGTACATGTAGCATTTTAGCTACGTCTAATTGGCGGTCGTGATCAGCTGACGGTAACATCTTTGAAACCGCTACCTGTGACCCGGCTTTCGTGCAAAATAGCACTGTATTTTGTGCCTTCCTTACTACTTGTAAAGCTAGTTCGACTGTTTGCTGACGATAAGTTGTGGCAGTCTGTAATAATTGTTGTTCTTTCAATACTTCTTGCTCAAGCTGCTGTACTATTACCATGCAAAATACCACCTTTCCCTGTTTTAATAAGCGCCTGTGTCCAAAGAAATTTAGTCATTCTGAGCAATCTTTTGTTTGATACTAGCATACATGCACGTTTCACTGCAAAATATGGGAAGTTGCTTTTATTGATTCTATATAAGTAATCGATAGGTGTGGTCATAATGGAATCAAACGGAACGAACTTTGAAACGATGCGTAGTTTACAACAAGAGTTAACATTCAAAGAAGCCACAGCGGTATTTGAAAAACAGGGCTTAAAATTTGGAGCAGAGCAACAACGTACACTTGGGCTAATCACAGAAGATGGCTATTATACGAACTTAGGGCTACTGTTCTCTGACCAATGCGAGCATACGATTAAATGTGCACGTTATTTAGGCAATGATAAGCTCAATTTCCAAGATCGTAAGGAATTTAACGGCTCAATTTTGACACAAGTAGAGGTAGCCTTTGAATATTTAAGCCTTTACAATGCCAAGTCTGCACACTTTGAGGGATTACAACGGATTGAACAAGAAAGCTTTCCATCGTACGCCTTACGTGAAGCATTAATCAATGCTGCAACGCACCGAGATTATAGCTTTAGTAGGAGTATATTAATTCATCTGTTCCAAAATCGATTAGAAATCGTTTCAGTTGGTGGATTAGTGAAGGGCTTAACATTAGAAGATATCGAACTAGGTATATCGCAAAGTCGTAATCCCAAACTTGCCAATGTGTTCTATCGCCTAAAATGGATTGAAAGTTACGGTACGGGCTTACAACGTATGAAAGAAAGCTACAAACAAAGTACCTTGCAACCATTTTGGACAGTGGGGCCGAATGCATTTGTTGTTACGTTACCGAAGCAAACGATCGAAACACCTACTTCTGAAGACAATCTGTTGAATGAATGGTTATAAGACAATCCTGAATTTACTACAAAAGAGCTCGAAACTTATTTAAATAAAAGTAAAGCCACTGTCCGTAAAATGATTGAAGATTTACTCGAGAAGAAGCGTATTATCCGTATCGGAAATGGTCCTTCAACAAAATATCAAGTGAATGATTCATCTCAATCAATTTAGAATGCTAAAAAGACTGCTTTTTAAAAGCTATTTGAGGTGGGAAAGGTTCCCCACGCGCTTCTCCTTGCGATAAGTTACTAGAGATCAGGATTGCCGCCCTGCAAATAGCTTTTAGTAGCAATACATCCTCCTTATCCAAACGGTTAAGGAGGATTTTTTCTGTTTTAAGATATAAATTCTTAAAATCATAAGAAAATAGTGAGTACGGCTAGTCCAAACGCTCCGCAGTACTTAGTAACAGCTTCAATCGTTACCATTCGTTTAACAGCAACAAACTTGTGTTGTCATACTACAATCTATCCGCAACCTATCTGTCAGCCATGATACGTTATTACGTATTTATCAAACAAACGTCACACCACGAGCGATTTCAACCGTAATAGGACTTGATGAGTTTACCTAGCGTAAAGGACATACTTATGGGACGATTATTTATGATTTTGTCACAATTAAAATTATCGCCGTTTTACAGAATCGTCAGCCAGAAACCGTATGCCAATCGAAGCAATTCGAAAAGCAAGTTACTTACAATTCGACGATGAAGATATTATGTGTTTAATACTTCAACTACTTTTGGATTTAAATTTTTACTCATAGTTAATGTTGGAATTTCATCGCCATTTTTATTTACAATCATTTCTTCTTTCACGATGTCATATCCTAATTTTAAGTAAAGAGCTATATTATATTTTTCACTTTTTCGAACTTTGCATTTTGAGGTAAATACATTGTTTTGCATGGCGTAGTCTTCTAAATGCTTGACCAAACTTGTGGCTATGCCTTTTCCTTGATTTTGAGGCAATACAGATAATCTTGAAAAATAAATATATTCATTATTTAACACGCATTTTACAATTCCTATTAATTTATTATTATCGCATACCCCGAAAAGTTCTGTCCCTTGATTTAACTCATTTTGAATTGTGTTTTCTGTTTCACTTAAGGCGCTTGAAGGTTGTGGGTCTGTTTCATAACGCTTAAACGCTTGGTGGATTACCTTAATAGCTTCAATGGGTTTAATATTAGTTTCAATCTTCAATAAAAACACTCCCTTTTCTTTCAATTATTTACTCATTTCACAGTATTCCAAGCCCTAAGTAAATCGCCATCGCAAAAATAAAGATTGCTGAGCTTTTATTAAACAATGTCATAATCGTTGTTTGATTACCAAAGTGCCTAATATGTGAACCGATAAACATGAGGCCAAAAAACCAAATCCATGACACGATAATACAGCTTGCTGTAAATAACACCAATGCAAAGCCATTATACTTTAACGCACTTGTTCCAATTACCCCAACAATATCTAAAAGTGCGTGCGGATTTAACAAGGACACCGAGCAGGCAAACAAAATTTGCTTTTTCGCAGGCATCGCTTCACCTTCGTTTACACTTGACGGGACAGAACGCCAAATCGTGATGCTCATATAAAATAAAAATAAAACGCCTGCAACCATTAATATCGTACGTAATGCCTCTACTTGCATAATGATGAGCGATAAGCCCCATACCGATAATAAAATGAGCACTGTATCACAAAATGCAGCTGTAAGTGTCGCTGGTAAAGCACGCATAAGTGACGGCTGTGTGGCTCCTTGCGTAAAAATAAAGACGTTTTGTACACCTAAAGGTAAGATCAAGCCAAACGCTAACAATACGCCATGTAAAATCGTTTCCATTTCATTCACTCCAATTCCTTTTTACAATAACGCACGTTATACTAATAGAAAACGACCAATTGGTTGGATTTTCACCCAACCAATTTAAATAAGGAGCAACGTAATGGATTGGAAGCCGGTTAAACAACAATATAAAACGTATCACCAGCAAATTATCGATTGGTTTACAGAACGTATTGCCTGTGGGGATTTCTTGCCTGGCATGAAATGCCCTACACAGCGTGCATTAGCGTTACAATTTGAGGTAAACCGAAGCACCATTAATACCGCTATGGAGGAATTAAAAGCAAATGGATTACTAGAAACGCGCGTCGGTGCTGGTACATTTATTGCAGAAAACCCGTGGCCGCACCTTTTAGTACACCCGAAATGGCAGCAGCATATTAATGCCAGTATTCATAAACCGAACATCGAGACAATTCAGCTCATTAATGATTACGAGCAACGTGAAGACATCATTCGTTTAGGAACAGGTGAACTGGCACCAGAACTATTACCTACAAAACAACTGGAAGACTCTCTTAAACTCATAAAACTGCCATCAAGAGCGATTGGTTATTCTGAGCCACAGGGTCATTTAGCGCTACGTGAAAGCCTTTGTAACCATCTACATAAGCGTGATATCGATACTACGCCCGATAATATTTTAATCGTCTCAGGTGCACTTCAAGCCTTTCAACTCATTGCACTTGGACTGCTTGAAAGAGGATCGCTCGTTTTCCAGCAACCGGCGTCCTATTTAAACTCAATCCATCCATTTCAATCTGCGGGTATGCAAATGGTGGATCTTGATTTACAGTCAAATATAGTTGAAGCATTACAACGTACAAAGAAAAATCGACCGGCTATCGTTTATAGCATCCCTACGCTCGATAATCCCACAGGACGCAATTGGTCGCAAACAGATAAAGTATCGATTTATGAAGCGTGTAAAAAACTTTCGATTCCGATTCTTGAAGATGATGTTTACGGGGAATTACAGTTTGAGGAATCGAATGAGCTGCCAATAAAAACGCTCGATACAACTGGTCATGTATTATATACAGGTAGTGTTTCTAAAACGATCAGTCCTGGCCTTCGAATTGGCTGGGTAGTTGGTCCAAAAACAGTCATTCAACGTTTAGCAGATATTAAAATGCAGACAGATTACGGGTCGAGTGCCCTTTCCCAAGCTGTTGTCACGCATTGGCTAACATCAGGCTTATACGATCAGCATCTAAAAAACCTAAAAGTATCGTTACAACAACGTGCTCGCTATATGGAGCAGCTGCTGGAGTGCGATTTCAAAGATATTGCGACTTGGGAAACCCCTATAGGTGGCTTTTATATATGGGTCCGATTTGAGCAACCTGTCATTACAAAAGCGTTATTCCTTGCGGTATTAGAGCATAAAATCCTCATTAACCCTGGATACATTTATCAACCAAACGATTTTCATCATTTACGCTTGTCCTATGCTTATGCATCTTTTGAGCAGATGGAAAAAGGACTCCAACTACTAGCGAAAATGATTAAAAAACTACTCTTAGCTGAGATATCATAAAAAATGAAGGAAAGCTCACAAATCATAACCGTGACTGGTAAGCTTTCCTTCAGTAGAATCGGATCCCCTATCAAAACGGTAACTGGGGTTCTTCCTCTAGCTTCATTTTAACAAACACTTTTATTTTAATAAAATACCCTAAAACATATAGCTCCAAAAACTCCATTTATCGCTCGAATCAATTATTATTTTTTGATAAGAAATATTACAATAAATTGAAATTCAAATTAAAAAGACGAGAGTATAAAATATTTTGTGTAAATAGAAAATTCCATAGAAAAAAGAAGCCCCTTTCTTGGTAGAATTAAGTCATCATAACCAATCCTAGAAAAGAGGTCTTCCCTATGAATCAGT
>NZ_JBHTJF010000021.1:0-623 GCF_042675605.1 Savagea faecisuis | reverse complement strand
GGAAATGGCGATCAACGCGCTGCTGGCGACAGAACTAACGGAATTTTCGGATTATGAAAAATACAATCGTATCGGGTTCAACTTAGGCAACTCACACAATGGGTCTTATTCGCGTACGCTTCACACAGAGTACGGCGATTTAGCCATTCAAATTCCACGTCATCGCAACGGTGAATTCAAACAACAGACAGTGGCACCGTATAAACGCTCGAACGATACGCTGGAAGAAACCGTGATTCACCTGTTCAAAAAAGAGATTACGATGGCTGAAATTGCGCAATTAATCGAGAAAATGTATGGGCATCACTATACGCCACAAACGATTTCGAATATGACAAAGGCTGTTTCAGAAACGGTAGAAGCCTTTAATAACCGTCCGTTGCACAATCGTTACGTATGCGTGTATTTAGAGGCGACGTATATTGCCGTACGTCGTGATACCGTATCAAAAGAAGCCGTCTATATTGCGGTTGGTATTCGTGAAGACGGCTCGAAAGAAGTACTTGGTTATACAGTTGCCCCAACAGAATCGGCTTACAACTGGCAAGAGCTACTAGAAGAGCTGAAAGACCGTGGTGTAGAAGACGGTACTTTGATTCGTATCAGACGGCTTAAAAGGCATG
>NZ_JBHTJF010000020.1:0-1296 GCF_042675605.1 Savagea faecisuis | reverse complement strand
ACAAATTGACATAAAAACCTTATATAGTGGTTTCACATAAAGTGTTGCATTTAATATTGCAATTTAGGTAAATAAAATAACAATCCAAACAGAAGTATTGCCACCAAGTGCTTACACATCGTTTTCGTATGAATGGTTAAAAGTAATTGTCCAATTAAAACGACAGCTCATTCAACTACAGCGTGAGGAGACCGAACGACAAAAACAAATAAAGCGTGAGAAGGATCGTTTTTTACGGTTTAGTGAAACGATTATCGACCCTCGTATGAAAAAAGAAGTCGTTCAAGGTGTCGAAAGAAATACTACGTACGAGGCTCTCATGAAGCATCGTCAGCAAGTTCAAAAAAGGTTAGAGCAAGCGACTTATACCGCAGAGCAAACGATGCAAGGACATGATCAAGATTTACAACAAATTATTCAGTATGTCATCCGTGCGCTCGATCTCATCCGAGCAGATTTACTCGAAATACCGAAGCGTACGAAAGTTCCCATCGCGAATGTGGAAAAGACGATTTTCCAGTTTCGTATTCCGGAATGGCAGAGAGAAGAAGCGATAGAAAAAATTTATAATTATTTTTTGGCGCTCGAAGATCAATTGAAAAAAAGTCAATTTCTTGATGAGTCAGGCCAAGAAAGTCCAACGATTGTGCGTAAATATTTAGAAAAAAAGTTGCAAATGACGGCACTTTTACGAATTGTTCTCGACAATCAAGTGATGCAAGTGAAGTGTCGAAAAGTTCAAAGTATCGATCAAGTCTCTTCTACGTATTATAGTTGGGAACAGTCGAATAAATGGTCGGGCGGAGAACAATGGAGTAAAAATATGGCGCTTTACTTAGGACTATTAAGATATATCGCCGAAAAATCAGGAAAGCGAGCGTCTTTGAAAAGAGATCGCGTCTTATTGTTAGACAATCCTTTCGGAAAAGCTTCTAGCGAACATGTATTGCAACCTGTCTTTTATATCGCTGAAAAATTAGGTTTCCAAATCATTGCACTAACGGCACATGGTGAAAATAAATTTGTCACTGATTATTTCCCTGTTCGCTACAGTTGCCGTTCACGTTCTGCAATGGACCACACTCATGAAGTGATGGAATTGAAAACATTGTACTTTGAAGATCATCAATGGCCACATGTCGAACAACAAATGAAAGAAGAAATTAAAGAAAATAAGTCAAACTAAAAAGCAAACGTATGTCATCGAAATAAATGGTTGACATACGTTTTTAACGTCTTTCCGAAAGAAGTCTCCCATCCTCAAGGAATGTGAAGGTGCGAATAGCACCAATGAGT
>NZ_JBHTJF010000019.1:0-55972 GCF_042675605.1 Savagea faecisuis | reverse complement strand
TGAATACACACGTGATGAACTACCTTGAATGGGTGAATCGTCATTTACACAAAAATATTGACAGTACCCAAAGTAATCGTATGAAACAAAAAGAGTTAATCAATATATTAATCAAAGATTATGGTTACAATGAGAATATTAGTAATCATAGAAAGACTTTTAGGCGCCACCTTGAAAAATTAATTCATCATGATAAAAATCATCCTTCTAATAACGAGCGTTTTTCAAAAAAGAAACCGAAAATTTTATACGGTTCGAGAGAAGATGAAATACGAGAAGAGAGTGACGACGGACAAGATACAAAAAAAGGGAAAACATTAACGAACTTCGGATATGCACATACTTTTCAACAACAAGAACTCCGATTGCTCATTGACAGTTTACTATTTTCTCCTCGTATTCCAGATGAAGAACGTCAACAATTGATTAAAAAATTAGAAAGTCTAACAAGCGAACATTTAAAAAAGAGCTTAAATCTTGTAAAGGCGAAGAGTACTCCTCATCCTCACGTACAAAACTTATTTGAAAATATCGAAATTTTAGAAAAAGCGATTAGAAATAATAAAAAAGTGTCGTTCCACTATGCGAATTATACGGTAGATCAGCACAATAAATTACAGTTGACGAACCGCCAAAATTCGCATGGCGAAGATCGGACATATATCATTAATCCGTATGAATTAGTCGCAACGAATGGGAAGTATTATCTCATTTGCAACAATGATCCGTTCGATAATGTTTCACATTATCGTGTGGATCGTATGGTGAACATTGAAATATTAAACAGTTCTCGTAAACCGGAGAAACAAGTACAAGGATTGGATAAAAATAATTTGGCTGAGTATGTAGAAGAACATATTTACATGTTTGGTGGACAATCGACGACGGTTAGTTTACGCTTTAAAAAATACGTATTAAATGAATTCATCGATTGGTTCGGAACGAAAGACTTATATTTTTCGAATCAGACGGAAGATGAAGTGACGGTAACGGTAAGAGTGAATGAAATGGCGATGCGTAAATGGGCGTTGCAATATGCGCTTCATGTGACCGTCACTTCACCGAGGTCATTAGTGGAAGATATTAAAGACGACTTGCGTCAAGCGATGGCTCGTTACGATTTATAAGCGCGACATGAGGAGGAGAGGGATATGTTATTTTTGAATGGGATGCTCATTTTGTTAGCGATTATTGCTTTTAGTTTAGCCTATGCTCATCAATATAAAAAAGGTGAATGGCTTTTTGTCGGAATTAAAAAAGAGCGTATTCGCGACATCTCTCAATATCATAAACAACAAAGCCTTTTGAATCTGTCACTTGGAATTGTATTTTTACTCGTTCCATTGTCGATTTATGCTGTCGAAATGTACTCTATCTCTCCTCAATGGTTGTACGGTTGGCTCATCGTATTGGCAATTTTTATGTTCTTGAATATCCGCAGTGTGCGGAATAATCGAAAATAACGGATGATCTGTTCATATACAATAAGCGGAGCGACCGAGTATTTCGAGTCGCTCCGCTCTTTTTATTCATGTTTTTTCTTTTTCGGTTGGTCGTCACTATTTTTAGGGACAACACCACGGGCATTGCCGTCTTTTGCGAACCCTTCTTTCGGTTCATACTTATCCGGATTCGTGCCATGTTGTTCTTTTCTGCGCTGTTTTTCTACGAGTTTTTGTTCAGGTTCTCTTTTCTCACTCATGCATCTTCACCTCACTTTAGTTAAATTATCTTCAGAACAAATACTAGTACAATCAAAAAGGGGACTACTATGTAGATTCCCTATATTTGTTGAAAAAAACTAGGTGATTCATGAGAAAAAAGAACGGAATTTTTTAAAATAGAAATGAATCAAGACATAGAAAGACAAAAAACCTCTCCCTTCTTTGAATGAAGAGAGAGGCGAATAATTAAAGTAAACCGATCCATTGCCAGTACGTTGCACTGAAGAGAAGAATGAGCAAGTATCCGGCGATCATTAACGGAAGTCCTGATTTAAAGAAGTCTTTCACCGAGAAAGCACCTGTTCCGTAAGCTAACATGTTTTGTGGCGCGTTTACAGGGAGTAAAAATCCGAAACTAATGACGAATTGTTGGATTAAGACGAATCCGACTGGATTGAAGTCTCCTTGTAATGTTGTCGCTAACACGAGCACAATCGGAATGAGCGCACTCGCTAAACTTGTTGCGCTCGCAAAACCTAAGTGAATCAAAATGTTAAATAGAGCGAGAAGCGCGATTGTCGCAAGAAGCGGCATTGAATCTAACCCGAGAGCACCGAACACTTTGTCAGAAAGCCATTGAGCACCTGATGTATCGAGTAAAATGAGCCCTAATGCAATCCCGACAGCGAAGACGATGATCGTTCCCCAAGGGATGAGTTTTTCAACCGTTTTCCAATCGAAAATCCCGATTTTCGGCGTGAGCAAAATCGCGACTGCTACGAGTGTAATCGTCGTCGTATCGAATGGATGTAGACGCGATTCTGTCGACCAGAAAATGAGAAGTAACACAGAAATGACGATGAGTCGAATCTCTTCTGGACGAATCGGACCTAAACTTTTTAAATTTTCTTTGACGACGTCCATGCCGCCTTCTACAACTTTCGTCTCTGGTTTAATGAGTCGGACCATGATGAAGTACAAAATGACGGACATGAGAATCGACCACGGTGCGGCATATAAAAACCAATCGCCCCATGCGACTGTTTCTCCAAGTTGTTTTTCGATAAAGTCAATCGCGACCATATTTTGAGCAGCAGCCGTTTTAATTCCGACGTTCCAAATGGAAATCGCTTGAACTGCTGTAATGACGAGCAACGCGCCGAGTCTACTATTATGTGGTAGGCCGAACGCGGCAACCATTCCGAGTAAAATTGGAACGACAGCACCCGCACGTGCCGTAGCGCTCGGTACGAAAAAGGCTAAAATGATGGACACGAGAATCGCTCCGAAAACGATAGCTCCTGTTTTAGCTCCTACTTTCGATAAGATAAAAAGTGCAAGTCGCTTGTGCAAATTCGTCGCTTGCATCGCAGCGGCTAAAAATAGCGCTCCAGCTACGAGTGCGACGGCAGAGCTAGAAAATCCAGCAAGCGCATATTTCAATGCACCTTTCGTTCCCATGAGTTTTTCAGGATCGTCCAAACTTGGACTCGTTCCTAAAGATAAGGCGACGATAGCGATAATCATCGCAGCACTGACGGGATAGCTTACTGCTTCCGTCACCCATAAAATAACCGCGAACGCTAAAATCGCAAGCGCACGTTGACCAGCTACAGGTAAGTCAGGCGGTGTTGGAAGAAATGTAATGATAAATAATGTTGCAAATGCGAGTAAAATCCAAAGAGGTTTCAAATTTCTTTTCTTTTTTTCTTCAGTCATATAACTCTCCCTTTTTAAATAAATAAATGATTCCACTACTATTGTGCCATATTTTATAAGAAAAAAGTATGGAAAAATGAAAGTTAATATGAGCTTTACAAATAAAGAATGAATCAAATAGATAATTATTAATTGAAGGTGAAGATATATGATTTTGTAGAAAGTGATGGGAGAGAAGGGGAAAATGTCTTTTTTCTTTTAATACTATTCAATTGAAAGCGATAACAAAGGAAATTGAAATGATAAAAAAAGTTCCGATTTTTGTTAAAAAAGGAGCGAATGTTAAATTTCTCGAAATAGCTTATTCATCATTTTTGTTTTTTGTACGACTTTATACAAGAGGTTGACAAGGAAAAATAGTGAAAACATCATAATCACGAGAATGGGTACATGATAAGGATAAGCAGGAATATTGCTTAAAAACGGTGTCGGCGGTGCGGTGCGTAAATAAGCGTAATTGCTGCCGAGCCATTCATTAATGAAGAGAATGCTTAAAAAATAAATAGCGCTATATTGATACGTTTTGAAAAGATGCGCTTGATTCGGTTTGTAGTCGTGAATGACGGCTAAAAACACAGTTCCAATTAACAAAGCAGCATGCCCTAAGAAAAATTGAATAAACATGACATTCGGAAAGCCTAAGCCATTCGTGTCAGGAGAGAGAAGTGCCAGAAAAGCGCCGATTATTCCCCAATAAAACGTAAAATGAAACAATTTAGTATTCCATTTAAACAATAAGAATAGAACAAACAAAGTATTAATACGACAAGGATAAAGCGGTAGAGCGTCTACTGGACCAAAGGCATTGTGGGCAATGTACCAGGAATATAATAAAAATTGTTGAATGATAATCGTTACGATAAGCGAAACGCGAATCGTTTTTTCATAACGAAACGCAATTTGCGGACGAATGACGAATAATCCAGCAAGTAAAAAAATAAGCAAGAGTAAAGAAAGATGCTCGATCGACAAAATGGCGAATGTCGGCGCCTCTGAATAATACATAGAATGAATCATCAGCATTGGCCTCCTCATAAAAGTGTTTGTTTACTATACGATAAAAATTGAGAAAAGTTGTCAAAAAAGATAAGAATTAAGGATAACTTAAGATAAAAAACGAGCCCTCGATAAGAGATGCTCGTTTTTTACATAAAGGTTATTTTTTTATTTTCCGACTTAGCGACAACCTGGTCATATCCTTCTTCCCAAGCAGTGATTAATTCAGGTATGAGAGACGGCGGATGTTGTAAATCCCCGTCCATTAAAATAGCAGCATCGTATTCGCAATGTTTAAGGCCTGCAAGTAAAGCAGCTTCTTTCCCAAAATTACGAGAGAAATTAATAAAATGAACATATTTCTTTTGTGCGTGAAGTTGTTCTAATGTTTCTTTCGTATGATCTGAACTTCCATCGTTAACAAAAATATATTGAAATGAAAGGGAAGAAATTTTATGCGTCACGTCGTCTAAAACGTGGACGACACGTGTAATATTTTCCTGTTCATTGTAGACAGGAATAATAATGGCGATTTTTTTCATGTTTTTTCCTCAATTTCCTAAAATGATAATATATTGTCATTTCCACTTTTATGAATAGTTAAACTCACCTCTTCATCTTCTGTTGTATGAATAACCAAAATGTCCCCACCTATATTACGAAATAGAGAGCTATAAGTTTTCAAATAGTAACAAAGTGTTGTCGTGTCATTTCATATTTTGATTTTGCTTTAGTTAGATAGTATACGATGAATTAGAAGAAAAACATCGAAAATCCTTAATTTTTTATGAATAATTCATTGTAAATGATTCAAAAAGTAATTAATTATACTATAGGTGATAAGTGATAGTCAATGATTGAACTTGATTTTTTGTTACATATATGTTACGATAAATAAACAGAGACTACAGGATTAAAAGATCGTGCTCAATTTCTTTTTTCGAGAATTTGTGTGCGATTTTTTATATGTATAAAGAGATTAGAGTGGAACGTTCTCGACATGCGATTTTGAAAGAGAACGATGACACAAACTGATAAAGGGAGAGTGGAATTGTGAATTTAATTGATGAAACAGTGACGCATAAAGTTTTTGGTGAAGGACAAATTGTCGAGCAAGATGAGAAAACAATTACCGTAAACTTTGATGAGGATGTTAAAAAATTCGTATATCCGGATGCTTTCAAATCATTTATCATGTTGCAAGATCGTGATTTATCAGAACGTTTAGAAGAGACTTTAAAGAAAATGAGAGCGGAAGAAGCTAGATTAGAAGAAAAGCGAGAAAAAGAATTTGAACAAAAAATGATTCAACAACAATTGCGCGCTCGTTTGAAAAATGAAAATGTGCATGAAAGTTCTCAAATTGTTTTCTGGTTGAATGAAGAAGATGATGAAAACATTTTTGAAGATTGGACAGTTTTCACAGGAACAGTGCAAAGTGGTAAGAAAAAAGGAGAACCGAATCGCGCAGCTCGTTTACGTCCGAATAGTATGGCTGTTTTGACGAAACGCGACGCGAAAGAACAAGAAGCTGACCGTAAAATTGTCGGTCTGTTTATGGTGAGTGAAACATTTATCGGAAGTTCCAACGAAGATGGCTTCATCCCTTCTCATGAACTGTTTAAAATTGAATTAACAGAAGAAGAGTCTGAACAAATGTTGTTTTGGAATTACTATATGAATCCACGCTCGCCGAAACGAATGGCATGGAATTCAGGACGTTATCGTTATTTCGATAATGTTTGGGGCGCTCAAATTTTGCGAGACGTTTTAAATTTACGTCAAGATGAGGAAGAGCAAGAACGTTTAGAGGCCTTTTTTGACTATTACTGTCATTTAAATTTATTGGACCGTGAGACGATTCCAGCGGCGAACGGTTCATTACTCCAACAATAAATAATGGAAAAAAAGAAGGTTTGCGTGATAAAATGCAAACCTTCTTTTTTATTATAAGCGCTTTCCGAGTACGACTTCTGCCAAGTTTACCGCATGGTCACCGCTACGTTCTAAGTTCGATAAAATATCGACGTACACCATACCAGCTTCCAACGTACAAGAACCTTCACGCAATCGATCGATATGTGTTTTACGGTAACGATATTCCATTTGATCAATCGCAACTTCTTGTTCAACAACTTGACGTGCAAGATCTAAATTATTCGTTTGAAGAGCTTCAATCGCTTTCGTAATCGTTTCAATTGTTAAAGAGAACATCTTTTCCATTTCAGCCATCGCTTCGTCAGTAATTCCATTTTTATTTGTATTGTGCAAACTTTTTGTTAAGCCGACAATATTGTCACAATGGTCACCGATTCGTTCGATATCCCGGATGCTATCTAGTAATAATGCGTGTTTATGGGAGTCGCTCTCTGAAATGCGCATCGTGGAAATTTCAACGAGGTAGGACGTAATTTCACGGTCCAAATGGTTGATGGCGTCTTCTAATTGCTTCGCGAGTTCAGCATGCGACTCCTCGCCCGTTTGTACGTATAAAAGAGCTTCTTGCATCCCTTGAACTGCAAATTCTCCTGTGCGCACAACTTCTGCTTTTGCTTGCCCAATCGCAACAGCAGGAGATTCTTGAATGAATAAAGGATCTAAATGTTTCGGCTGATACTCAATCGTCACATCTTTTCCAGGAATTAATTTCGTGACGATCATTGCCCAAACGCCGATTAACGGAAATTGAATGATCGTATTCGCAACGTTGAATGAACCGTGAGCGAATGCGATTTGCATTTTTTCTTCCAGTGCGAGTAGTGCTGCCAACCATTCGACATACATCGTAAAAGGCACGAGTAAAATTAAAAAGATAACGGTCCCAAACAAGTTAAACAGTACGTGGACTGCCGCAGCACGACGCGCAGTAATCGATGCTCCTAGAGCAGCTAAAATTGCCGTGATTGTCGTCCCAATATTATCTCCGAATAAAATCGGTAGAGCGGCTTGCAAGTCGACGAGGCCTTCCGCATACAATCCTTGTAATATCCCGACTGTCGCACTAGAACTTTGGACGATCAATGTAAAGATTGTACCGGCGATGACACCGAGAATCGGATTATCACTCATCGACAATGTAAACTCTGCAAAAGCATCGAGTGAGCGTAACGGTTTCATTCCGCTGCTCATCATTTCAAGTCCTAAAAAAAGTCCACCGAACCCGAACATCACTTCCCCGAAGTTTTTCACTTTATCTTTTTTAAAGAAAAAAATGAGAAACGATCCGACAGCCATAATCGGAAGGGCGTAGGTGCCGACATCTAATCCGATGATGAATGCGGTGACCGTCGTTCCGATATTCGCACCCATAATGACACCTATTGCTTGACGTAATGTCATAAACCCCGCGCTAACGAGTCCGACCGTAATGACGGTTGTTCCTGAACTCGATTGAATGAGCACGGTGACGATAATTCCGACGAGCACACCCATAAACGGATTCGTCGTAAACTTATCTAAAATGCTTCGTAACCGGTCACCCGCTGCTTTTTGAAGCGCATCCCCCATAAACTGAATGGCGAATAAAAAAATACCGAGCCCACCTAAAAATTGAAAAATAATCCCTTGCCACTCGACTTCCACGATACGAATTCACTCCTCGATTCAAAGATACATTTAGTATAGAGGGCGGAATAGAAAAGGGAAGAGACGTTACAACAACTTTACATAACTGTTACAAAGTCTTCATAGTGAAGAAATATAATCCCACGATTGTTTCGCGAGTAAAGAGACGGTGACGACGATAAATAAAATTCGAACGTAACCGCTCCCACGTTTCATCGCAAAGCGAGATCCTACGATGGAACCGACGATTTGTGCAGCTCCCATAATGAGCCCGTAAACGAACAACACTTCCCCAAGCATCATAAACATGAGGAGCGCTGCGAAGTTACTCCCAAAATTTAACACTTTTGCATTGCCTGCTGCTTGTAAAAAGTCAAAGCCGCGCCACAATAATGCAAACATGAGGAACGAACCTGTACCAGGCCCTAAAAATCCATCATAAAATCCGATAAACGCGATAATTCCAGCGAATAAGAGGGCAGTACTTGTCGAAAAATGTTTCATTTGAGTGACACTACCCCAATCTTTTTTCATGAGTGTGTATACCGCGATAATTGCGAGCATAATGAGCATGAGTGGCTTCAAGACGTTCGGATCGAAAAAGGAAACGGTATAAGCACCAAGCATAGCACCGAAGAAAGAGAGAGGAAACAAGATTTCACATCGAGATGCCCTCCCTGAGCGTAAAAACATGAAACTGCTCGTAAAGGAGCCGATGGAACTTGCTAATTTATTCGTCGCAAGTGCCGCAGTTGGCGAAATGCCTGTAAAGAAAAGAGCAGGTAATGTAATGAGTCCACCTCCGCCGACGACTGAGTCGACGAACGCTGCTAAAAATCCGAAAACAATTAAAATGAGTAAAATGGTGAGATTTAAATCTTCTAACAATATGTTTCGCCTCGCTTTCTGTTTCCATTATAACGAATTTTCACACCATAAAATGATAAAAGTGCGCAAACTCAATGAATCGTTGAGCGTGCGCACTTGATGTTAGTCGAGTGGACGAATTGTCACTTCAGGAAGCGCGTGATGACGAGCTGCCCCGTGCATGACAGGTCCGACATATTCATTTAATTTCCAACCGTTTTGAATGGCTGCTGCGACGAATGCTTTCGCTTGAACGACCGCTTCTTGAACAGCGAGGCCGTTCGCTAAGTTTGCAGTAATCGCTGCTGCGAATGTACATCCTGCCCCATGATTGTAGTGAGAATCGATGACGTCGCTTTCTAATACGTAAAATGCCTCACCATCATAAAATAAATCTGTCGCTTTTTCAGTAGGGAGTGAACGTCCTCCTTTAATGACGACGGTTTGCGGTCCGTGAGCATGAATGCGTTTTGCTGCTTCTTTCATCTCTTCAACCGTTTTTGGCGTTTTCCTGCCCGCTAGCTGTCCCGCTTCAAATAAGTTCGGTGTCGTAACCATCGCATGTGGGAGTAAGTATTGAATCATCGCATCGGTATTTCCAGGGTTGAGCACTTCATCTTCCCCTTTACATACCATGACAGGATCGATGACTACTTTTGAAGTTCCAGACTGTTGGATCGCTTCCCCTGCGATTTGAATAACTTCTTCTGTCGCTAACATTCCTGTTTTCATCGCGTCGATCCCTGTAGAGAGCGCTGTTTTAATTTGAGCTTGTAAAACATCCGTCGGCAATGAGTATACACCGTGTGCCCAATATTTTTCTGGATCCATCGTTACGACGACAGTGAGCGCAGTCATACCGTAAGTTCCATGTTCTTGGAATGTTTTTAAATCGGCTTGAATTCCAGCGCCGCCTGACGTATCTGAGCCAGCAATCGTTAAAGTTTTCTTCATATTTTATACACTTCTTTCTCGTTGGAATGAAATGAACAAATTATACATCGTAACAGAAAAAACGACTAGAGTCAGTTCATTTTGAATCGATAAGGTCAGAATTTACATACAACTAACAATCAGAATTATCTGTCAATATAAAGTAGTTAAAATGAGCACAAATAACTATATAAAATAGGTCTAAAGTGCATTGTTGAAATGTTGGAATCGATGTAAATTTAGATTGTTCCAAGTGAACGAAACAAGTTTAAAAAATAAAAAATTGGGCATAGACAAATAACGGTCTTATGCCGCTAACAACATAAAATACAAACCTCGTTAGGTGAGGCTCCTGTATGGAGATACGCTGCTACCCAGAAACGTCTACAGACGCCAATGGGTTAGCAAAAACAATCGATTTAAGGTTGTTTTTAATGTAGCTGGATTCGTCCTATGCCATACAGTGCTAAAGCTCAACGATTGAGGGTTGATCTTAGAAATGTCTATGAGACATTTTAAATTCGACGTGCCTTCAATTGTGGAGGTGCGTTTTTTGTTGTTCGAAAGGAGGGGTGAACATGAGGGATAATTCAGAACTGCCGGCCAGTAGGTCCAACCATCATACAAACAACAATCAAATACAATGTGTGAGTGAGGAAGTACCTCTGTTCACACCGGGAGGTTATCATTATGCTCAAAAAACGTATCCTCAATCATTTCGAACAACAGTGCCTTTACGAAATGATGAGCCATCCTGAAGTGTTACCATTCGTTCGCCACAAAGCGTATTCATTGGAAGAGTTCACAAATGTGAATCGTGAAACAATCGAAGCAGAACTTCGTGGCGAGCTCATTTCACGTGTCATTTTAGACGCGTATGAGCAACCAGCAGGAACAATTAATTTATTCGATATTCATGGTACGAGCGGCTTTTTAGCAACTTGGCTCGGCAAAGAATTTCAAGGTAAAGGATTAAACCAAATGGCAAAATCCGAATTTTTATATGAAGTATTTACAACGACATCAATCGATACAGTATATATGTGCATCCGTAATGAAAACATTCGCTCACAACGCGCAGCGATGAAATTACCTTACGTTTCACAAGCGACAGCAACAAGCTGGGCACATTTTGAAACAGTGCGCAAAGACTACGCACAATTTCAACTACTTCAAGTGAATCGAGAAGATTTTTTACGCTACAACGAACAAGTTGTTCCATTTATCGCAGCAGAAGCTATGGAAGTTGCGCCGATGTTAGTCGCAACAGAGGGGTAAGCGTATGGATCATCCAATACAAAGATATGAAAATCCGTAAATATGGAGAGAATATACTCCATCATTTACGGATTTTTATTTTTTTAAAAATTATTTTTCCTATTTTAAAAAGTTTAATAGGAGATAAATATAATATCAAATCGACTTATCATATATGAAATCAAAGAACACTCTATACATAGTTGTCTAAATGAGAGAAAAAAGAAATGAAAACGAGCAATTGGACAATTGTCTAATGAAATATGTAAAAAAACAGTGTAAGTCGTAAAAAAATCCGTTAATTTTTGTAGAAAGTAAACAAAGTTGTGTATTTCAGTTAGACGAAACGAACAAAATAACAAAAAGTTGTCGGACTAGTTTATCGAGTTAAAAAACGACATGTTTAAAAAAGATGTCTATAATATAAATTTGTGTATAAAAGTGTCTGAAATTTTATGGTCGATCAATGTTTTTTTAGGAAAGGAAATGGAATAAAAAGTATAAAAAAGTATTTGACAACATTTTAGTAGTGAGGTATATTTCACTCATATTAGCAGCGTATTTGCTATTTCAAGCAGAAAAAACAGCTCTTGCATTATTTTAGAATGTGTTGTAAATTCAAGTTGTCATGCGAGATTAAAGGTTTTTTCGCTGTTAGCGATAGACTCCAGTATTCTTTAATGACTGTCTAGACATAATAAAGGGAAGTGTCGACAGAAAAGGATCTGGAGAGTAGATAGAGGAGGGTAGTTATAATGAGAAAGTAATAAGTTCACATTTATTTGTAAGCGCTTTCTATTTGTGTTGGGGAACATAAATGAGAGGAGAAGGTCGATTGGGGAATGGGCACTTCTTTTCTTCTTTGGAAGGTGAAACGCTACAAATGAGATAAAAGGGGGAAATAGAATATGAATGCGTATCAAAAAGAAGTGTGGTTCACGATTATTATGTCAGCTATCTTTTTAGTAGTAGGTCACTCTGGTTTATTGTTTGCGATGTTTCCAACAGACGCGATGCTCTTCGGGTTTCCAGTGATGTATATCGTCCCGATTTTGTCTGGTTGGTTCGGCGTTTTAATTTTAACGATTATTGCGGGAGCAATTGGGAATAAAATTGACGAAGCGATCGAACGTGAAAATGAGATGAAACGAGCGGAAGCAGCGGAAAAGAAATCGTCGGAAGGAGTGAACTAATATGGGGGAAAATGGATGGCAGCTTGAAAATCCGATTATCGGGATTGTCGTTGTAGCTTTAACGTTTTTATTATTCTATGTCGTTAGTTATATTTCCAACCGTTCGAGTAAATCGGTAGAAGATTTATATGCAGCAGGCGGGGGCGTCGGTGCATTTACGAACGGATTAGCGATGGCTTCTACTTATATGAGTATCGCGACGTTTTTAGGAGTTACAGGTCTTATTCTTAATATGAAAGTTCCATTCGTTATTATGTGGATTCAATTAATTTTAGCGATTCCTTTAATTACAATTATTTACGGAACCTCTTTACGACGTATGGGTGCATTTACACCGACTCACTTTATTCGTGAACGTTACGGAATTCGAGCATCGATCGTCGCAGCACTCTTTATGATTTTAGTTCAAATTATGTACGCTTTAGGTCAGATGATCGGAATTGCAGTAGCGTTTGAAACATTGCTTGGAATTCCGTACTTTGTCGGACTTGTCGCAGGTGGTTTACTCGTCATCGGGTTCGTTACAATCGGTGGAATGTCTGGAGCGACGAATAACGCGGCGATTCAAATGGTCATTATTACATTAATGTTCGTCGTGCCACTCGGTGCTATTATGAAAGCGATGGGTGGATCGGGTTGGTATTTCCCACCACTTCTATATGCAGACATGGTACCGACGATGTTGGAAGCAGTTCCGAACTTCTTTGACTATCAATATTCTGTGAAATGGTATTTCGCTATTATTCCAGCATTGACATTCGGATCACTCGGCTTACCGCACTTAGCGATGCGTGTGTATACGGCATCTAGCCTTCAAAGTGCGCGTAAAGCGATGGTTTGGTTCGCATTAGTATTAGGAGTCGTATTCTCGGCGACATATGCGATGGGGTTCGCAGGTGTTTACTTTACAGAAACGACAGGTAATCCAATTTCTGTAGAAGATGCAGATAAATTAACGATTATTTTGAACCTTGTGTATAACTCAGAATGGGTGACAGCACTCGTTATTGCGGGAGCTGTATCAGCAGGGCTTTCTACTTTAAGTGGAAACTTAATTGCGATTGGGGCACTCATTTCACAAGATATCGTTTCGACATTGCGTCCGCATTTAGCGAATAAATCAAAAGTACGTCTCGGTTATATTTCGATCGCACTCGGTGGTGTTGTCAGTGTCGTCTTAGCATTTAACCCACCTGATTTCTTAGTCGTTAGTATTTTATGGGCGTTCGGATTGGCAGCCGTAACGAACGCACCACTTATCGTTACAGGAGTTTGGTGGAAAGAGGCGAATAAATTCGGTGCGATGTCTGCCGCAATTATCGGTGGAATCGTCTACATCGTCGTATCACCGTTCGTCTTCCCTTCAATCGTCATTAGTGGCCATGCGATGACGGATGGTTTAGGGTTGTCGGGGGCGATGTTTACCGTACCGATCAGTTTCACTTTATTAATCGTCGTGTCATACGTTACGAACCGTATGCCAGGACTTCAAAAATATTTAACGAAAACTGAAGATGCGGAGTTAATTGAACGTATTCACGGCTGGGAAACAGTTAACCCAGCGCGCTACAATAGTATGGTAGCTGCGGTGATTATCGTTGTCGGAAGTATTGCGGTGTTCGCATGGGCGATCATGCCTTGGAACTTATAATGAAAATGGAGAAATTCGGTGATTGCACATCATCGAATTCTCCTTTTCTTCTATTAAAAGGAGGCGGAAACAATGAACTCACTCCAAACGATTAAAAGAAGTTTATTTTTAGATAAAGAAGCGATGGCGCAATTTAGCCAATCTGAAAAAATGGGAAAGTGGAGCATTTTCCTTATCGGATTGCTCGGAGCTATATACGGAGGGCTTTCCATTTATCAAAATCTCGAAACTGTACAGGCGTTAGAATCACCGTTATTGCGCACGGTTTTAATGCCGCTACTGCTCGTAGGTGTCGGTGTTATTACGGTATGGCTAACGGTATTTGTTTTTTCTTTATTGCTTTGGGCAGCTGCGCGTGGGTTTGGCGGAGCGGGCATTTTACGCATCATTCGTCGCGTGACGAGCATAGCTCTTTTGCCGGCAGCATTTGCGATGCCAGCGTTCATTACATTTACGAGTGGCGGGACGTTAACGATGCTTCATATCGGATTAGCGCTCGTAGCTCTCATTTGGATTTATTTACTTTGTGTTAAGGCGTTGGAAGCGACTCAACAATTCGAAACGAAAAAAGCGTATATTGCAGTTCTCATTATGTTTGTTTTCTTTACGAGTATTTATTACATTATATTGCCACCCGTTGCTTGATCTCTTGCCGACGAACGTTGCGAACGTTCGTTTTTTTATTTGTCTAAAATTGTTGTTTAGACAAACTAAAAGTGAAATGAAGAACAATGTAGAGTGAACATGTTCAATGAGCATAAAGTGTAAAAATGTGTATGTACAAAACTATACAATAATGTATAATTGTATATACAGATAGTCGTTTTTACAATTTAAAAATGTTGAAAGCGCTATCATTTAGACATTGGCATACAACTTGCATTACTTATATAGGCAAATCAACTGGAAAGGGGAAAAGTATGATGAGTGAATATTCAAATGTAACAGTAGAAAATCATATTGCAGTATTGGAGATTGATCACGCACCAGCGAACGCACTGTCTTCGCACGTTATTCAAGAGTTGCGAGATGAAGTGAGAAAATTGGGTGAGCAAGACGATGTTCATGCAATTATCATCACAGGAAAAGGACGCTTTTTCGTAGCGGGCGCGGACATTAAAGAATTCATTCCAGCGATGGGGAACGATGAGAATGGATTAAATATGGCGAAAGCGGGACAAGCGTTATGCGATGAAATTGAAGCGTTACGCAAACCAGTGATCGCAGCAGTGAATGGTCCAGCATTAGGGGGCGGACTTGAAATTGCATTAGGATGTCACGTTCGTTTAGCGAGTGAGAAAGCGATTTTAGGATTGCCTGAATTGAACTTAGGGCTAATTCCGGCATTTGGAGGAACGCAACGTCTCGCACGTTTGACAAATGAAGCAGTAGCACTCGACTTAATTTTATCAGGTCGTCACATTAGTGCAGCTGAAGCGAAAGATTTACACATCGTTCAATACGTCGTTCCAGGGGAAGAATTGCTCGAAAAAGCGAAAGAAGTGGCCGCATCTTATGTAAGCGCTCACAGTAACACATCGATCTCTCGTGCGATGAAGGCAGTTCAAGAAGGACTAGCGACAAGCTTAGAAGAAGGATTGAAAGTAGAACGTGAAATGTTCGCAGAATTGTTCTTAACGGAAGATGCGAAAGAAGGCGTTACAGCGTTCAGCGAAAAGCGTGCAGCTGAATTCAAGCATAAATAAGGAGGGATTTTTGTGGGAGAAGTACTCGTTGTAAAACATGAGAACGGGCTTGGAGAATTAATTTTAAATCGCCCGAAAGCGTTAAACTCATTAAATACAGATATGCTTTTAATTATTCAAAAGGCGTTAGAAGAATGGAAGACGGATGATTCAGTGCAAGCTGTATTGTTGCGTAGCGACTTAGAACGTGCGCTCTGTGCAGGTGGAGACATCAAAATGCTTCATGCGGCACAAGAATCAGAAGAAAATCGTCAAGCGGCGATGAACTTCTTTGACATTGAGTATGATGTTGATTTAACAATCGCAGAATACGACAAACCGATCATCGCTTACTTAAACGGAATTGTCATGGGTGGCGGTGTCGGACTTACACAAGGAGCAAGTCACCGTATCGTGACAGAAACGACACGTTGGGCAATGCCTGAAATGAATATCGGTTTCTTCCCGGACGTAGGGGGATCTTACTTTTTAAATCAAGCACCAGGACAAGTTGGACGTTACTTAGCATTATCAGCGAGCACGATCGGTGCACAAGATGCGATTTATGCGAAAGTGGCAGATGAATATGTGCTGAGCGAAAACTTATCAGCTTTAACGGAAGATTTAAAGCAAGCTGACTTTTCAAGCGGTTCAGCGAAAGAAGTCGTTGAGCAGGCGATCGCAAAAGTTCGAGCAACATTCGACGGAGAAGGGAAGCTTGAACAACAACGCGCGGCCATCGACGAACATTTCGCAAAAGAGACGGTAGAAGATATTATCGCATCACTTGAAAGTGCCGACGATGAGTTTTCTCAAAAAACAGCAAGCATCGTAAAAGGGAAATCACCTGTCTCGTTAAAAGTAACGTTAGAACAATTAAAACGTGGAGAAGGAAAGTCGTTGAAAGACTGTTTAGCGATGGAATTAAACATCGGCTCAAATTTCTTAAAGCATAAAGATTTTTACGAAGGAATTCGTTCAGTCGTCATCGACAAAGATCAAAATCCACAATATGAATATAAAAATTTAGAAGACGTTTCGGAGGCGTTTGTCGATTCATTTTTCACAGCGTAAATAGAAAGGTTTGGTGATGATATGTTTGCCTTTGAAAAAGAGACCGAAGTGAAAGATTGGATGCGTCGTAATTATTTAACGATTCAGCATACGAGTATCGTTCGAGATGCGATTCATCTCGTTATGCAAGTTGAATTGAATGAATTGCCAGTCATTCAAGATGATAAAATTATCGGTGTTTTCAATTTAAAGACGTATGTTCAAGCGTTGCAAAGTGCAGAGCAAATAGATCAAACAGACTCAGTCACCAAATGGATGAGCAAAACATTCGCTTACGTAATGGAAAATGAAAAGATGATGCATATCGAAACAGTGCCGAGCTATGTGGTCGATACGGACTATACGTTAATCGGCGTCGTCGATCAAGCTGTGCGTCACGATTATCATAAGGCGGCTGTACAAGAAATTAAACGTCTACAAGAATTGGAACATTGGTACAGTTTAACATTCGATCTCGCTTATGAAGGACTCGTGATTGTTGATAATGACGGCATCATTCGTGTCATGAACGATGCGTACTGTCGCTATGTCGGGCTGAATAAAGAACAAGCGGTCGGCAAGCGAGCAGCGGACGTTATCGAAAATACACGTTTACCTGTCGTGTTAAAGACAGGGGTACCTGAACGAAGCCAAGCGCACGTGTTAGGGGGACATAATTTAGTCGTTCACCGTTTGCCAATCTGGCGCGATAAAAAAGTAGTCGGAGCTGTCGGGATGCTGTTGTATGAAGGGGTTGCTGAAATTTATCAAGCTGTCCAGCGCATGCAAAAGCTAGAAGTGACAGACAAGGAAGGACTTCACATCAATTGGGAGAGTGAAGAAGAGCGAAATTCAATCGTTCGTTTCGATGATATTTTGGGAGATAGTTTAATTATTACACGAACGAAAAATATCGCGATCCGTGCGAGTGACACGCAAGCGACCGTGTTGATTACTGGGGAGAGCGGAGTTGGAAAAGAGCAATTTGCGAAAGCGATTCATGATATGGGAATTATGAAAGCAGGCAACTTCGTCAGTATCAACTGTGCTGCAATTCCAGATAATTTAATCGAATCAGAGCTTTTCGGTTATGAGGAAGGAGCTTTCACTGGAGCGAAGCGTGGTGGCCATAAAGGAAAGTTCGAAATGGCTCACAATGGCACATTGTTTTTAGATGAAATCGGTGAAATGTCTTTAAACATTCAAGCGAAAATATTACGTGTGTTGCAAGAGCGTGAAGTAGAGCGAATTGGAGGGACAGAAGCGATTCCAATCGATACTCGAATTATCGCAGCGACGAACCGTAATTTAAAAGAGATGGTACAAGCGGGAGAGTTTCGCGAAGACTTGTACTACCGTTTAAATGTCATCCCGATTGAAATTCCACCATTAAGAGAAAGATTGACAGATATTCCACTCATCGTTTCGTATAAGTTGAAAGAATTGGCGAAAAAATATGGGAAAGAGAAAACAATCGAAGAACAAATTATTCGAAAGTTTTACAACCATAGCTGGCCAGGAAATGTTCGCGAACTCGTTAATATGTTAGAGCGTTTATATGTTTTAACAGACGAAGATCATATTCGCATTAATGATTTAACGATTCATTTATTTCAAGAGCACGAACAAACGGTGACACCATCTATTCATCCACAACCTGTTGAAAATTTAGAAGAGTTGTTGGAAATGGAAGATCGCCGTTCGATTATACGTGCTTTACAAGAAACGGGTGGCAATAAGACGAGAGCTGCACAATTATTAAACATATCGAGAGCGACACTTTATAACAAATTGAATCGTTATAAAATGTCTTAAATGTACACGACAAAATGAAAGCGTTTTAATAAGGCTCATGGTGAGCATCATGAGCCGCATTATTTCACATATAGGGTAGTTAAAAAAGGGAGGATGTTTACGATGACAAGAACTTATATTTTTCCACAAATGAATGACACGACAAAAAAATTCGCACCAGACCACTTCAATGATGAAGAGAAATTAATTGAACAGACAGTGGAGCAATTCGCAGCAGAGCGAGTATATCCATCACTTGAAAAATTAGAGTCATACGACTACGCAACAGCGCGCCAATTGTTTGAAGAAGCAGGAGAGCTCGGACTTTTAGGAGCGGATGTTCCAGAAGATTATGACGGGATGGAAATGGGGAAGAAAATTTCAGGACTCGTCGCAGAAGGGCTCGGACATGGCAGTAGTTTCGGAGTCTCGTTCAACATACATACAGGGGTGGGAACACTTCCTTACATGTACTTCGGAACGCCAGAACAGAAGAAGAAATGCTTGCCGAAACTCGCTTCAGGAGAGTGGGTTGGTGCATACGCATTGACAGAACCGAACGCTGGTTCAGATGCGCTTGCAGCGAAAGCGACAGCGAAATTAAACGATGACGGTTCTTACCGTTTAAACGGTGAGAAACAATGGATCACGAACGCTCACTTAGCGAATGTGTACGTCGTATTCGCTAAGACAGAAGAAGGTATGACAGCATTTATCGTCGAGCGCGACATGCCAGGCGTTTCAGTCGGACCTGAGGAACAAAAGATGGGGATCAAAGGTTCTTCAACAGCGACATTAATTTTAGAAGATGTGAATGTCCCAGAAGAAAATATTTTAGGTGAGCGCGGTAAAGGGCATTACATCGCATTAAACATTTTAAACTTAGCTCGTCTAAAATTAGCATTTTCTAATATTGGATCGGGAAAACAAGCGTTCAATACAGCGCTTCAATATACGCAAGAACGTAAACAATTCAATCGTGAATTATCGCAATTTTCAATGTTACGCGAAAAGCTCGCAATGATGGCAGCGTCGATTTATCGAGCGGAAACAGGCGTTTACTATACAGCACGCCTCATCGATGAAGAAGACCTTTCAGAAGAAAATATTTTAAAAGTGCTTCCACAATATGCAGCAGATTGTGCGTTGAATAAAGTAGCAGCATCTGAAATGCTCGACTATGTTGTCGATGAAGGGGTTCAAATGCATGGTGGATACGGATATATGGAAGAGTATGATATCGAGCGCATGTACCGTGACGCACGAATCAACCGTATTTTCGAAGGGACGAACGAAATTAACCGCCTCACAGTAGCACGAAGCATTACGAAATTGTTTGCGAAAGATGCATCTGTTTTCGAAGCGGACGATGCGTTAGGCAATGAACAATATAATAAAGCGTTAGCAGCATTTAATAAAGTGATGCAAACATTGACGAGTGAGGAAGTCATTTCATTAAAAGAGTTCGAAAATGAGCAAGAATTAATGCGTCTCATTTCAGATACAGTGATGGACTTATACTTAATGAAAGCAGTGCTTATTCGCGTGGAAGAATCGAAAAAGCGCGACATCGAGCAAGCACTTGTAGCGTACATTACACATGATAGCAGCCGCAAAATTCAAGCGAACTTATTAGAAATTACAGCACGTATCGCTAAAGATCCAGCGGCACTCCAAGGGGAAATTCGTGATTTAACAGTAGATTCAGTGGACTTGATCGGTCTGAAGCGTCAAATTGCAGACTACATGATTGAAAAAGGTTCATATTCACTATAATTCAACACACATTCACAAAAGGGGGATTTTATATGAAAAAGGTAGGAGTAATTGGACTCGGTAATATGGGATTACCGATGGCGAAAAACTTATTAGCGAAATTTGAAGTGTACGGAAACGACATCAATGAGGCAGCATTAAAAGAGTTAGAAAGTCTCGGGGGGAAAATTGCGACAGGTCCAGCACAGTTAGCGGAAGAGTGTGACGTTATTTTAACGAGCTTGCCTTCTGAAGCGGTCGTCGATGCAGTTTACTTGGGGAAAGACGGCATCTTCAACAATCCGACGAATGCAATTATCGTCGATACGAGCACAGTATCACCTGAAATGAACTCGAAACTCGAAAAAATTGCGAAAGAGAAAAATATTCGATTTTTAGCTGCACCTGTAAGTGGTGGTGTAATCGGAGCGGAAAATCGTACATTGACATTTATGGTCGGTGGAGATAAAGCGACATTCGATGAAGTAATGCCGGTATTCGAACAATTAGGAGAAAATATTTTCTTAGTTGGCGAACAAATCGATAGCGGAACGACTGTGAAACTCATCAACAACTTATTAATCGGTTTCTACACAGCAGGAGTTGCAGAAGCGCTCCATATCGCAAACAAACAAAATATCGATTTAGATATGTTGTTCTCTATTTTAAACGTCAGTTATGGACAGAGCCGTATTTATGACCGTAACTACAATACATTTATCGCTAAAGATGATTATGAACCAGGATTTGCACTTGCACTTTTATTAAAAGACGTAAACTTCGCATTAGATTTAGCGAAAAGTCACGGTCTCGATTTGCCAATTAGTGAACAATTACAACAATTGTACACACAAGCAAACGAGGAAGGATACGGTCCGAAAGATATGGCTGTCTTGTATGAACGAGTAAAAGAACAGTCAAAATAAATAAAATTTATGATTGAAGCAAGAAAGAGTGTATGAGAGTAAATTGTTATGTTAAAACGAAATAGAAAGGAAGTCGATCACTTCCTTTCTTCGTTCTAATTTTTTACAAAAATGGGTTGAAATCTCTTAATGTAAGGGTTATCATTAATGTAATGATTTTTGTGAAGGGGAAAGCAGAAATCACTTATTATTATTTTTAAGTAATTTTTATTCATACTTAAATTTGGGGTTAACACACTTTAGTAATTCAAACGGAGGGGAATGCGTTATGACAAACAAAGACATTATTGCACCAGAGAACTATAATATTATTCAAGAATTCGAACAGTTTACATCTGATCCTGAAAGAATTGCACTCGTTTGGCAAAGTGAAGCAGGGGAAGAAAAGAAGATTACGTATGATGAATTAATTAAAGGTGCAAATAAAATTGGAAACGTTTTCAAAAAACAGGGGTTGAAAAAAGGTGATGCGATTCTCGTTATGCTTCCACGTTTAATCGAGGCATACCAAACGTATATCGCAGCATTAAAAATTGGTTTAATCGTTGCACCAAGTTCAGAATTACTTCGCGCAAGCGATTTAAAATATCGTATTAACCACGGAGATATTAAAGCGGTCGTATCTTATCATCCATATGTCGATCGTTTCAATGACGTGGAAGAAGTTCAAGAAGTTGAACGATTCGTTGTAGGTGGCGATACAGACAATTGGACAAACTTAATCGCTGCAGCAGATTCAGAATCGAATGAATTAGAAATGTCGGATACGACACGCGACTCAACAGCGTTCTTATCGTTTACATCAGGGACGACAGGAAATCCGAAAGCAGTTATTCATGCGCACGGATGGGGGTATACACACCTTCGTTTAGCAGCTAAAAAATGGTTGACGATTAAAGAAGGAGATCGTGTATGGGCAACGGCAGGTCCAGGATGGCAAAAGTGGATTTGGAGTCCGTTCTTAGCGACGCTCGGACTCGGAGCAACAGGTTACGCTTACTACGGTAGCTTCGATCCGGAGAAGTATTTACAAATGCTTCAAGACAATGAAATTAACGTCCTTTGCTGTACACCGACAGAGTACCGCCTCATGTCGATCGTTGATGATATTGGCAAATACGACTTAAGCAAATTACGTTCTGCTGTATCAGCAGGAGAGCCGTTGAACCGTGAAGTAATGGATACGTTCAAAAAGCACTTTAACTTAACGGTGCGCGACGGATACGGTCAAACAGAAAACACATTGTTAATCGGTGTGCTAGAAGGAATGGAAGTTCGTCCAGGCTCGATGGGTAAACCGATGTTTGAAGGCATGATTGAAATTATCGACGATGAAGGAAAGCCGACAGCTGTAGGACAAGTTGGAGATATCGCGATTCATAAAGATACACCTGCATTGTTCCGTGGTTACTACAAAGAGCCAGAGCGTACAGCAGCTCAATTCCGTGGTGATTACTACGTGACGGGAGACCGGGCTTCGAAAGACGAGGACGGGTACTACTGGTTTGAAGGTCGTTCAGATGATATTATCATCAGTTCGGGTTATACGATTGGACCTTTCGAAGTTGAAGATGCATTGCTCAAACACCCAGCTGTCCAAGAGTGTGCGGTCGTTGCGAGTCCAGACCCAATTCGTGGTAGCGTCGTTAAAGCATTCATCGTATTGCGTGGCAATAAATACACGCCAGGTGAAGAATTAACGAAAGAAATTCAAGATCACGTGAAAACAGTAACAGCACCTTATAAGTACCCACGTATTATCGAATTCGTTGAGGAGCTTCCGAAAACAATTTCAGGAAAAATCCGCCGTGTTGAATTACGTGAACAAGAAGAATAGAAACTATGAGCGTATAGACAGTGAAAATTGTCTATACGCTTTTTTTCTCAAGGATTTGCAAAATACAGAAGTGACCTACTTTTTTTGCAACTTAACATGCGAAGCCTTTTATAAAATATGGTATGATAAAGCTAATCTTTAGGAGGATTTTGCATGATTCGAATTGGGTTAACTGGATGGGGTGACCATCCATCTTTATATACGTCGACAGCGGCTTACAAGTTGGTCGATTACAGTGCACATTTTCCAGTAGTTGAAGTAGATTCAAGTTTTTACGCAATCCCTCGAGAGACGACGATTCGAAAATGGATTGATGAAACACCTGAATCTTTTCAATTCATTGTGAAGGCGTATAAAGGTATGACGGGACACTTACCGAAATCTGAATGGCCGTTTGACACAGCAGAAGAGATGTTTGAAGCGTATCGACAAGCATTTTTACCGATGCAACAGTCGGGAAAATTAGCGTTTTTACTTTTTCAGTTCCCTCCTTCTTTTCTTTGTGGAACGAAAGAAGTAAATTTATTGCGATACATTCGACAGCAACTACCTGAGTTCGATATCGCCATTGAGTTTCGACATATGTCTTGGTTTGAAGGAGAACGGACTCAAGCAACATTGCAATTTTTGCAGGAGCAGCGTTTCATTCATACGATTGTAGACGAACCGCAAATCGGTATGGGATGCGTGCCGAAAATTGTTGCGCAAACTGCACCGAAAATGTTTTATCGTTTACATGGACGGAATGACAAAGGATGGATCAATACATTCGGCTCTTCAGAAGCGTGGCGGAAAGTGCGCTATTTATACAATTATTCGGAACGAGAATTATTAGATTTACAAAAAATTGTACAACGAGAACAAGGCGAGCAATACATTATTTTTAACAACAATTCAGGACATCACGCTGCGCCGAATGCGAAGCGTCTTCAACAGTTATTACAAATTGAATATGAAGATTTAGCACCGATGCAACTGGATTTATTTAAGGAGGATTTGTAATGGCATATGTTATATTGGCGCTCATCGCGCTCGCTTCAGGAGTCATCGGAGCGCTTGTCGGCCTAGGTGGCGGCATTATACTCGTTCCACTCACACTCTATTTCGGAGCGGAACTCGGATGGATCGAAGGCATTAACCCTCAAAAAGTAGTCGGTCTTTCTGTCATCATGATGATTTTTACAGGATTATCATCTACGTTATCGCATATGAAAGCGAAAACAGTAGATTATCGAAGTGGTTTGATTTTCTTCGCGGGAAGTGTTCCGGGGACATTGATTGGAGCCTACGTGAATAAAGGTTTAGAAATCGCGTCATTTAACTTATATTTCGGAATTTTATTAATTATTTTAGCGACGATTTTACTCGTGCGAGACAAGGTGAAGCCGATTCATTGGTTTGTTGATCACGGTACGAAACGTACTTTCATCGATCCGGCAGGAGAAACGCATGTCTATGGGTATCCGATTTGGTTCGCATTATTGTTGACATTCGGAATCGGTTTTGCATCAGGGTTGTTTGGAATTGGTGGGGGGTCAATCCTCGTACCTGCGATGCTTATTTTGTTTTTATTCCCACCACATGTAGCGGTCGCGACGAGTATGTTTATGGTCTTTTTATCAGCGATCGTCAACTCAATTTCGCACATTTATTTAGGAAACGTTCCGTGGTTGTATACACTCCCAGTCATTCCAGCGGCTTATCTCGGAGCGACTCTCGGATCGATGTTGAATCGTAAAATGCAATCGAAGACAGTCGTCACGATGTTGCGCATTATATTACTCATTATCGGGATCCGTTCAATTATCGATGGTATATGGGGGTGAGCGTAATGGATTCATTGGAAACCATTCATATTTATCATTTAAATGATGTGCATAGTCATTTTCATAATTGGCCTCAAATGAGTCGGTTCATTCGGGAAAAAACAGCGATTCATCAAAAGGAAGGAGCTTCTACGTTCACTTTTGATTTAGGTGATTTTATCGATCGTTCCCATCCATTGACCGATGCGACGAAAGGAAAAGCGAATGTTCAACTTTTAAATGAAATGGGTGTTGACGCGGTAACAATCGGCAATAATGAAGGAATTACGATGGCTCATAAAGATTTAGAACGTCTTTATGAAAAAGCGGAGTTCGATGTGCTCGTCAGCAATTTAAATCATTTAGACGGGACACCTTTCGCAAAACGCTCCGCTATTTATGAAACACCATTTGGCACGAAAATTGGCGTATTCGGTGTGACAGCACCTTACTATCAGTTTTATAAACAGTTAGAGTGGGAAGTGACAGACCCTTATGAAGCGGTTGCTGAAATGGTTGAGGTGTTAGCGCCTAATGTAGATATTTTAATTTGTCTCTCTCATATCGGTGAACGATTCGACCGTGAAATTGCGAAGCGTCATCCAGAACTGACTATTATTTTAGGTGCACATACGCACCATTTATTTAAAAATGGTGAACGTGTGAATGAGAGCTTGTTAGGGGCGACGGGAAAGTATGCGGAGTATATTGGACATATGAAGTTAAAAGTCGATGAAAATCATCGAGTCGTCAGTCGTCGTGCAGGTGTTATTCGAACGGATCAACTTGCGGTAACGTATCAAGATGCTCAGTTTTCAGAGAATTATATGAAAAAAGGAAAAGAATTATTAAATAAGCCAATTTTTCATAATGAATTTAATTTGAGCAATGATTTATTTCAAACGACGGAACTCGATCGTTTCTTCGGACGAGCACTTTTAGAATATACGGGCGCTGATTGTGCGATGTTTAATTCAGGTATTTTTTTAGGGAGTTTGCGACGCGGGTACGTGACGAGCGAACAACTCCATGAATTGTTACCTCACCCTATCAATGTTGCAACTGTCGAAGTTGAAGGCTCCTTTTTAATGCACATTTATGAAAAAACGAAAGCGGAAGATTGGCCGAGAATTGAAGTGCGTGGATTAGGATTTAGAGGAACGTTGATGGGGAAGATGCATTTTGAACGCTTGTATGAAAAAACAAATGGGACGATTTTCATCGGAAATCGACCGTTGCGTCGCGATGAAACGTACACTTTAGCGACATTAGATATGTTTACGTTCGGATTTTTCTTCCCGGAATTATCCGAACTTCCGAAAAAATATTACATGCCAGAACTTATCCGAGATGTGTTCGCTTGGTATGGTGTACGTTCTTTCGGAGAACTATCTTCATGAGCGCTTGCATGCAATACGAAAAACTGTTAAAGTAAATGAACAAAAGAAAATAGTGTGAAGTAGAGGTTGCAAAATCGAAGAGTATCTTTTTGGAGCGGACAGCGAAGAAGAAGAGAGAAAGGCGATTTTGCCGAAAAGTAGAAGAGGTCACTGTTCTGCTTTGGGGTTACATAAAATATGTGTAACACTGTCATCCGAAAGATGTTGGGCTACTTAAAATGTTCGTCATTGAATATTAGCCTAAAACCGATACGTTCCTGCGTATCGGTTTTTTGAATAGAGAGGAGTTTTTCATATGATTGGTAGTATTGCGTCAATCGTTCCACCGATTATTGCAATCGTCATGGTTTTATTAACGAAACGTGTCATTTTATCGCTCGGGTTCGGTATTTTAAGTGCGGCGATTTTAATTAGTTTAGATGGCCATTCATTTTTCACGGTATTAGGAAAAGGAATGATCGCTTCTTTATGGGATGGAGGAGCGTTTAACTGGAGTAACATATTCATTATGTTGTTCATTTTATTGTTAGGTATTATTACAGCTTTCGTCAGCTTGTCAGGTGGAACGAGAGCGTTCGCTGATTGGGCGACGAGACGAGTGAAAACACGTCGCGGAGCGAAATTATTAACGGTCTTTTTAGGTCTTTTATTTTTCATTGATGACTATTTCAACGCTTTAGCGGTCGGACAAATTGCGCGACCGATTAGCGATAAACAACGTGTGTCACGTGCGCAACTTGCGTACTTTATCGACTCGACGAGCGCACCGATTTGTGTCGTCTCACCAATTTCAAGTTGGGGAGCGTTTTTAATTGGTCAGCTCGCATCGATTTTAGGAGCTGCGGCGATTGTAACGTATTCTCCGTTATCAGCCTTCGTTTTAATGGCACCGATGAACTTCTACGTTGTAGCGACATTAATTTTCGTCTTCTATTTCGCTTTGACGAACGTTTCATTCGGAGGCATGCGCGATCACGAAATGCGCGCTATTGAAACAGGTGAATTGTATGATGCATCAAAAGATATTCCAGGAGAGTTAAAGGAAGATTTCCCAGAGCATAGTTACGGTCGTGTGCGAGACTTAGTATTGCCGATCGTCGTGTTAATTCTCGTGACATTTACGATGATGTTCATTACGGGAGCACGCGCAAGCGATAGTATGAGCATTTGGGCTATTTTTGAAGAGACGGACGTTCCATTATCATTAGCTGTCGGGGGATTAATCGGGGCGTCACTAGCAGTCGCTTTATACATTGGACAAATGAAGAAGAACGAAACAGCTTCTTGGGGCTGGGTTGGTACAGCGTTAAAAACAGGTATTCAATCGATGGCTCCAGCGGTTCTCATTTTATTTTTCGCTTGGGCGTTGACAGACTTTATCGGAACGTTAGAAACAGGTAGTTATTTAGCATCCATCGTCGAACAGACGAATGTTTCTCCAGCCTTTTTACCGTTTGTGCTCTTTATTTTTGGTGGTTTAATTGCCTTTTCAACAGGGACATCTTGGGGTTCGTTCGGTATTTTATTACCGATCGCGGCAGATGTCATGATCGCGACAGACGTGTCATTATTGTTGCCCGCTATGAGTGCTGTATTAGCAGGAGCAGTATTCGGAGACCACTGTTCACCGATTTCCGATACGACGATTTTATCTGCGACAGGAGCGGGTTGTAACCATATCGATCACGTATCGACACAGTTGCCGTATGCGATTTTATCAGCGCTCGTCGCAGGCTTCGGTTATCTCGTGTTCGCCTTTACGACATCGATTGTCATTAGCTTAATTGCATTATTGATTGTGATGGTTATTGTTTTAACTGTTTTATCAAAAAGAAGCAAGATGCCAGTTGCATTATAAGAAAGAAAGACGTTAAGAAGTAGAAACATTGCTTTTTAACGTCTTTTTTGTAATTTTTAACGAAAACCGTTCACCATATTGACAATATTCTGAATATTAGATAAAATTCCAGTATAATAAATGAAAAGTAAGAAGGAAGGGGTGGGGCATATGGACAATCAACAAAATTCACAATGGGGCACACGAGCAGGTTTTATTTTAGCAGCAATCGGGTCAGCAGTTGGACTCGGTAACATTTGGCGTTTTCCATACGTTGCGTATGAAAACGGTGGAGGCGCTTTCTTTATTCCGTACTTATTCGCATTATTAACTGCAGGAATCCCTATTTTGATTATGGAATTTACGATTGGGCATAAATATCGTGGTTCTAGTCCGTTGTCATTTTTTAGATTAGCAGGGAAGAAAGCAGAATGGATTGGCTGGTGGGGAGTCATTGTAGCTTTCGTCATTTCCACTTATTACTCGGTCATCATTGCCTGGGCAATAAAATATACAGGCTATGCGTTTACGATGAAATGGGGACAAGATACGAAGGACTTCTTATATGGGGATGTATTGAAACTTTCAGAAGTGCCTGGAGAAATCGGGGGATTCGTTCCGGGCGTGCTCATTCCACATTTATTCGTTTGGGCAATTGTTTTCCTTATTTTATTCGGGGGAGTTAAAAAAGGAATAGAATTTGCGAATAGAATTTTCATTCCATTATTAACGGTTGTTTTCATTGCGATTGTCATTCGCGCTGTCACTTTACCTGGTGCAATGATTGGATTACAGTCATTTTTCCAACCAGACTTAAGCAAGTTGACGAATGCGACTGTTTGGGTAGCGGCATACGGTCATATTTTCTTCAGTTTATCGATCGCCTTTGCCATTATGATTACGTATTCAAGTTATTTACCTAAAAAATCAGACGTGACGAACAACGCGTTTATTACAGGGTTTGCGAATTCAAGCTTCGAATTGTTAGCAGGGATTGGGGTATTCGCAGCGCTCGGATTCATGGCTTTACAAAGTGGCTTACCGATTGATAAAGTCGTATCAGTAGGTGTCGGATTAGCATTCGTCGCATTCCCATCTATCATCAATGAAATGCCGGGAATGAATGCAATTTTCGGAGTGTTATTCTTCTTATCTTTAACGTTAGCAGGAATTTCATCATTAATTTCCATTGTGGAAACGTACATTGCAGGAATTCAAGATAAATTTAATATTTCACGTGGGAAAGCGGTCTTTTTCGGAGTTGGCTTATCGATGTTATTCTCTTTAATTTACTCGACGAATAGCGGTCTTTATTTCTTAGACACAGTCGATTACTTCATCAATAATTTCGGTGTAGCAGCACTCGGATTAGTAGAAGTTGTCGCGATCGTTTGGATATTCAAAAAGCTCGATACGTTACAAACGCATGCGGATGCTGTATCTGATATTCGTTTAGGAGCATGGTGGAGAATTTCATTGCGTTACATTACACCAGTTGTACTCGGTTACATGTTTATCGATTTATTACGCGTTAACGTTATGCGATTACATGATTCAAAAACAGGAAACTACGAAGGGTATACGAATGAGTTCATCATGACAGCGGGTTGGTCAGTTGCTGTAGGGGCATTAGTATTCGGCATCCTCTTCATGCTGTTGAAATGGCGTAAAGATCCACAGAGAGAACTGTATAAATAGGAGGGGTACTTATGACAGCTAGTGCAATCTTTATGATGATTGTCGGAATTTTAATTATTTGGGGTGGTCTTGCAGCGAGTATCATTCATGCCGTTATGAAATCGAGAAAGTCAATTGAAGGAAATTAAGCGAATTTCATAAAAAAGGAGCAAGAATGTTTTGTTGTCGACATTTGCAATTTGTGTTACATTGACAAATAGAATGAGCACTCAAATTTTCTGAAAGAAACGGAGTCGAGCAAAGTGACAACAAAACGCAAAGATGAATACTTACGCAAACCGGAATGGTTGAAGATTAAGTTAAATACGAACGAAAACTATACAGGGTTAAAAAAGTTAATGCGTGAAAAAAACTTGCATACGGTATGTGAAGAAGCAAAATGTCCGAACATTCATGAGTGTTGGGCAGAGCGCCGTACAGCGACGTTCATGATTTTAGGGGATACGTGTACACGTGCTTGCCGTTTCTGTGCGGTAAAAACTGGGCTTCCTACAGAATTAGATCGTGCGGAGCCAGAGCGTGTAGCGGATTCTGTCGCATTAATGAACTTAAAGCATGCGGTTGTAACAGCTGTAGCACGAGATGATTTAAAAGATGGTGGATCGGAAATTTTCGCTGAAACGATTCGCGCGATTCGTCGTAAAAGTCCATTTACAACAGTCGAAGTCCTTCCTTCTGATATGGGGGGAGATATCGACAATTTACAACGTTTAATGGATGCGAAACCAGACATTTTAAACCATAATATCGAAACGGTTGAACGTTTAACACCACGTGTTCGCGCACGTGCAACGTACCCGCGTTCACTTGAGCTTTTGCGTCGTGCGAAAGAAATGTATCCTGAAATCCCAACAAAATCGTCATTGATGGTAGGACTTGGAGAGACGAAGGAAGAAATCATTCAAACGATGGATGACCTTCGCGCAAACAATGTCGACATTATGACGATCGGTCAATATTTACAACCGTCACGTAAACACTTAAAAGTACAAAAATATTATACGCCTGAAGAGTTTAATGAATTATATGAAATCGCTATGTCAAAAGGCTTCTCACACTGTGAAGCAGGTCCACTCGTGCGCTCAAGTTATCACGCGGACGAACAAGTGAACGCTGCAGCTCGTGAGCGTCAAAAACAAGGTGAACAAGAGCTTCAAGCGAAACAATAATCGATTGGAGAATCTATTCGTGGAAATTAAAATTGGTAAATTTCAATACGAGTTAATACATGATCATAAAGAGGCGTTTCAAGAAGAAGTATTCGCAGAACGCTACACAGATATTTTAGGGAAATATGATTATATCGTCGGGGATTGGGGATACGGTCAACTGCGATTAAAAGGATTTTATGAGGACCGCCATCCGAAATCTACGTTTGAAACGAAGTATAGCAATGTACAAGATTACTTATACGAGTATTGTAATTTTGGATGTGCATACTTTATCGTGAAAAAATTGAAAAAACAATAAGGCAATCGCCACGCTATAAAGCGAAGGAAGGTTCAGCAATGAACGAATCCTTCGCTTTTTTGTTGGAACTTCAATGCGTATCCTCAAATAATTATGATATGATAATACGTAATGATAAAATTTATTATTTAGTTGGAGGGGTCATCATGTATTTTGTAGATCGAAATAAAATTAATGACACATTGCAACATATGGATCAATTGTTAGAAGTGTTCAATGAGCGTTCTGAATGGACAGAAACGACAGTAGAGCAACTCGCATTAGAGCGTTTGACACATGTCGTCATCGAGTCGATTATCGATGTCGGAAATGCGATGATTGATGGATTTATTATGCGCGACCCAGGAAGTTACGAAGATATTATTGACATTATGGACGATGAGGAAGTCATTACGGACGATATGGTTGAACCGTTAAAAGCGGTCGTTGCACTTCGTAAAGAAATCGTTCAACAGTTTACGAATATGAATCATTTAGCGATGTATACAGCGATGCAAAAAAGTATGCCAGCTTTACAAAATTGGTCAAAACGAGTGAATTACTATTTAGAAAATGAGCTCGGCCCTGTATCAGCATTTTTACCAGAGGATCACGCATAATGAAACAGTACCGCGCGTATTGTTTTGATTTAGATGGCACCGTATATAAAGGGACAGAAGTGATTGAAGTGGCAGCTGAAACGATTCGTTGCTTACAACAAAAAGGAATTGAACCTTATTTTATTACGAATAATGCTTCAGTCAACCGAGAAGATGTCGAGAAAAAATTAGCGAAGATGGGGATTACTGCAGTGCGTGAACGCATTTATACGACAGCGGTAGCATCAGCTTTATATTGCGCAGAGCATCATGCCTCTTCTCGCATTTATTTATACGGTGAAGAAGGTTTGCGAAAAGCATTCGCTGAACAAAATCTTCACGTTGTAGGACCAGAAGAAGCGGACGTTGCAGTTGTCGGCATTAACCGTAACTCGACGTATGAGAGCTTGTCCGAAGTTATGAATGTCATTCGAAACGGTGCAACTTTTATCGCGACGAATAGCGATAAAATCATTCCGACAGCGACAGGATTCGGTGTTGGCAATGGCTCGTTCATTCGACTTCTTGCGCATGCGACAGGTATTGAACCACTCTATATCGGAAAACCGGAATCGACGATGCTCGAACTCGTTCGAGAAAGTGGCGGTTATACGAAAGATGAGATGGTCATGATCGGTGATAATTATGATACGGATATTTTATGTGGTATTCGATATGAAATCGATACGATTCACGTCGCAGGAGGCGTTCATTCGAAAGAACAAATTCAAGAACGCGAGCTGCAACCTACTTACTTTGTAAATACTTTAACTGAAATAATATGAAAAAATGCCCTTTTCCTCAAAACTTTCACATAGAAAGACAAGGAAAAGGGCATTTTTCTTTTAAAAGAGAGGATTGTCCTCAATGTATTGATAAATGCGCTCCGTTAATTGTTCAGGCGTTTCAGCTTCTACGATATCGCCATTGACAAGCGCGTATAAACCTTCTGTACATTTCGTACAGTAACTTAAACAACCGTACTCGAGCACGTCTAAGTTCGGATCGCGTTCTAACGTTTCGAACGTCTCTTGTGCACCTTGCGCGAGATTTGAAATGCAAAATTCGATAATTGGATTCACTCTGTTCACCTCACCTTTAAAATGTACTCTGTTTTTTCTTTACCGTCAACGAATAAAAATCATTGTGAAACTTTGCACAAACTGCTATAATCAAAAGTAGAAAAGTTCGGACTATAACAAAAGGTGAAGGAGAATAACATGAGAAAACTACTGTTATTAGGTGCAGGATACGGAAATATGCGTATTTTATTGCGTTTATTAAACAAGGACTTACCAGAAGATATCGATATTACATTAGTCGATCGCACGCCATTTCACAGTTTAAAAACAGAATTTTATGCGATTGCGGCTGGGACAGTTCCAGATTCTGAAATTCGTGTAGCACTTCCAGAACATCCACAACTAACATTTGTAGAAGGGGAAGTATCTCGCATCGATGCGGAGCAACAATTCGTTGAACTTGGGGACGGAAAGAAATTACAATATGACGAACTCGTCATCGGTTTAGGTTGTGAAGACAATTATCACGACGTACCTGGAGCTGCTGAACATACATACAGCATTCAAACGATTGGGGATTCACGCAAAACATATCAAACATTGCTTGGACTACCAGGTGGTTCTACAGTGGGGATTGTTGGAGCGGGATTAAGTGGGATTGAACTTGCGAGTGAACTTCGTGAAAGTCGCCCTGATTTAAAAATTAAATTATTCGACCGTGGACCACGAATTTTACGTGATTTCCCAGAACGTTTAAGCAACTATGTGAAAAGTTGGTTCGATGAGCACAATGTAGACGTAGTTGCAGAGTCTAATATTACGAAAGTAGAACCGACTTGTTTACACAACCATAAAGAAACGATTCCAGTTGATGCTGTCGTTTGGACAGCAGGTGTTCGTCCAGTTCTTCCTGTACGTGAATTGGACGTTGAAAAAGCAGGCGGTGGGCGCGTCGTCTTAAATGAGTATCATCAAGTTCCACAACATGATAATGTATATGTCGTCGGTGATTGTGCTGCTTTACCACATGCGCCAAGTGCTCAATTAGCCGAAGTTCAAGCGGAGCAAATCGTCACTGTGTTACGCAAAGTATGGGCGAATGAACCACTACCAGAAAAAATGCCAGAACTGAAATTAAAAGGATTTATGGGTTCACTCGGTAAGAAAAAAGGTTTCGCTTACGTTGCAGATCGTACTGTTACCGGTCGTATCGCACGTCTGATGAAATCAGGTTTACTTTGGTTCTATAAATGGCATAACAACTAAAATAAAGGCTTTCCTCATTTTACTAAGGAGGAAAGCCTTTTTTATCGAAAATAGAATAATTATTAAGAGAGTATGTTCATTTGATACGGAAAAGAATGATAAAATATTCATTTCTATATAGATGACAATGAAAATCAAGCTTATTCATTCTCAATTAAAAGAGTTCGTGCTATAATGAAAAAAACTCAAGCAACATTTGAGTAAAAGTTAAACGTGAAAGGAGCATCCATCAATGTCACAAGAATTAATGGAACCTGTACAGGAAGTATTGGATAAATTACGCCCATTCCTCATTCGTGATGGAGGGGACTGTGAATTAGTAGATGTGGAGGACGGAATTGTAAAATTACGTCTACTCGGAGCATGCGGTACGTGCCCAAGTTCAACGATTACGTTAAAAGCAGGAATTGAACGTGCACTTTTAGAAGAAGTACCAGGGATTGTAGAAGTCGAGCAAGTATTTTAGTTGAACGTATGAAAAATGTAGACAAAGTGCTTGCACTTTGTCTACATTTCTTTCTATTCTGATTTATTTTCGTCAAGCTCACGAATTTCTTGCCAACGTTCTTTAGCGAGGTCTACCGCTTTCGGATCGGTAGAGTTCTTTTGATTACTAATGATGTAGCTGAAATTTCGAATCGCTTCATCTTTATCGCCGATGCGCCAAGATAACTCTGCGATTAAATAAACGACACGAGTTTCTGACATCGTCGTACCGGCATGATCACCTGCCGTAAACGCTTCTTTGTAAGCGTCGCGAGAAGCAGTGAGGAAGCGAATTTCATTTTCTTCATCACCGAGTTCACGGTAGAGCCAAGCTAAACGTAAAGCGAGCCCAGCAGTAGGAAGCGCTTTTTCTTCTTTTAATTTGGAGCTGAGAAGAGCGAGTTTATACGTTTCAATCGCATCTTCAATCGTACGTTCACCCGTCAGGTCACGTTCGTTCCAATTAGCGCGAATAATTTTTTCGATTTTTTGTTCAGCATGTGGAGCGAAATAAGGTAAGAAATCTTCGGTGAAAGCGAAGCCACAACTTGGACAAACTGCTACGTTATAATAAAGTGGGTTAGCCTCTACATTTTTGTAGTTCGGCTTAAAATCGGTATCATGGGAAGCAACGCGAACGAAACGTGAACGAACACGCGATGTTTTAAAAGGATGTTTACAGTACAGACATTTTATACTTTTCGGATAAATCGGTTCAATTTGCATAATAAAGTCCCTCCACAAATAATTAATAGTTCTTATTAGTATTATAGACGAATAATTAAAAAAATGTGAAGAATGGCTTATAACAATATAAAAGGAGGATGTTGAGAAATGACACAAGCAGTAGAAATTACGACAGCAGCAGCGACACAAGTGAAAACGATGATGAAGCATAACGGGGAAGAAGGTTCTTACTTACGCGTAGGAGTACAAGGTGGAGGATGCAGTGGTCTTACGTACAGTTTAGGGTTTGAAAAAGAACGTCAACCGTCTGATATCGTCTATGAACAACACGGTATTCCTGTTTTAGTAGAGAAAGATGATGCAGCTATTTTAGAAGGGACGATTGTAGACTTTAAACAGTCGCTCATGGGCGGTGGATTTACGATTGATAATCCGAATGCGATTGCATCTTGCGGATGTGGAACGTCTTTCCGTACAGATAAAAAAGTTGGTACTCCAGAAGTTTGTGAATAGTTCACGAAATGGTAACTTTGACACGAGAAACTCGTATAACGTATTGAAATAACCATCTAAAAACGATATTATTAAAAGTAGCAGTTTGTTTCTAACAACATTTGCCAACCGTTCGCGGCAAAGTAAATAAATAATATAAAAGGTGGTTTCGATTTTCGTGAAAAGACCAACGATTTTAGTATTAGGTGCAGGGTATGGTGGTTTAATGACCGTCACGAACTTGCAGAAGAAGTTAGGAGTGAACGAAGCAGAGATCGTTCTCATTAATAAGAACTCCTACCATTACGAATCAACATGGCTCCATGAGGCAGCAGCAGGTACGCTTGAGCCGAATGAGGTTCGTTATGAAATTAAAGATGTCATTGATCAATCTAAAGTAAACTTCATTCAAGCGGAAGTGACAAAGATTGATGTCGATGAGAAAGTCGTATTATCAACAGCTGGAGAGCACACATATGACTACTTAGTGATCGCACTTGGTTTCGAAGGAGAAACTTTCGGCATTCCAGGTTTAGAAGAACACGCATTTTCAATTGCGAACGTTCTCGCAGCGCGTCGCATTCGTGACCATATTGAATATCAATTTTCAACATGGGCTACAGAACAAGAAGGAGAGCGTGACGACAGCCGTTTAACATTCGTTGTCGGAGGCGCAGGATTCACAGGTATTGAATTTTTAGGAGAGTTAGGCAACCAAGTTCCAGTATGGTGTGATGCATACGATGTACCACGTGAAAAGGTACGTGTGATTTGTGTCGAAGCAGCACCTATGGTATTACCAGGATTCGATCCAGAACTTGTTGACTATGCGGTCGCTCAATTAGAATCAAAAGGCATTGAGTTTTCAATCGGTACGCCGCTCGTCGAAGCTACAGAAGAAGGCGTTAAAATTAAAACTGGTGAAGAAGAGTTTGAATTCATCGAAACGAAAACAGTCGTTTGGGCAGCGGGTGTTCGTGGAAATCGTTTAATCGAAGAGACGAATATCGAAAGCGCACGTGCACGCGTACGTGTAGAACCAGATTTACGCGCACCAGGACGCGAAGATGTATTCATCGTCGGAGACTGTGCATTTATGATCAACGAAGCAGAGAATCGTCCATATCCACCGACAGCACAAATTGCGATGCAACAAGGACAGCAATGTGCAGCGAATATCGCGTCACTATTAGCGAAAAAACCTACAACAGCATTTGTTCCTGACTTAAAAGGTAGCGTTTGTTCACTCGGTTCAGACGATGCTATCGGTGTTGTGTTCGGTAAAAAAGTAACGGGCGGTACAGCATCATTTATGAAAAAGATGGTCGATAACCGTGCATTATTCATGGTTGGCGGACTTGGCTTAACGATGAAAAAAGGTAAATTTGATTTGCTATAAGAGCGAATGATAACACTTGCCAACGATTTGTTGAGCAAGTGTTTTTTAAAGGGGGAATGACATTTGAGTCGTCGTGGTGAAGTGTGGTTAGGTGCGGCAGCAATTGTTGAAAATTCGAAAGGCGAACTTCTCGTCGTTGAAAAGTCATACGGCGGATTGAATGGCCGATGGAGTTTCCCCGCAGGCTTTGTCGATAAAGGAGAGACCCTCGATGAAGCTGCAGTGCGTGAAGTGCAAGAAGAGACAGGCATTTCGATTGAAGTTGTCGGTTGTATCGGTGTACGTTCAGGCGTTTTAAGTAATGATGTGAGTGATAATATGGTACTATTTATAGGACGCCCATTAAATGAACGACAGACGATACGAGTAGCTGAAGGTGAAATCAATCTTGCCCATTGGTTGCCGAAAGAGTATTTATTAGAAGATGAAAGAAGTTCAAAAATGATTGTTCAATTTTGCCGTGCTTTTCCGAAAGGATATTTTCATAAAGTTGAGAATTTCAATCCTGGAAATCAATTTGGCTATAAATCATACAATCTGTTCTTATAACAGGGGTTAATGATCAACAGGAGGTTAACGAAGTGGAACAAATTACACTCGTCCAACTATTTTTAACAGCATTGTTATTTTTAGTGATTTTCTTCGGAATCGGGTTTTTAATCAATATGTTGCTCCGAATGACATGGTTTATGGCCATTGTTTATCCGATCATCGTCATTTTAATTATTGATGAAGTAAAGTTTTACGAATATTTTACGAAACCGAAGTATGCATTTGATATGCTCGGAACGAAACTATCAAACTTAATGATGGCAGATATTGTAACGCTCATTTGTGGATTTATCGGAGCGGTATTGTCTGGAATTGTCATGCGTATTTTACGTAAACAAGGGTACCAAATGTTTTAATAAAAAGACCTTCACTTTTAGCTAAATCGCTAATGGGAAGGTCTTTTTCATATACTAAAATAAAGAATAATTGCTAAACCGATCCCTGTACATGCACCGAAAAATACTTCACTAGGCTTATGCCCGAGCAATGTTTTTAATTCTTGGCGCTTTTCAGGTTCATCTTTTTGTGCCCACTCTTTCGATACTTGAATGAGCTGTTGAAAATCGTCGCGCATTTGGTTAATGACAGCTGCTTGTTGCCCCGCTTGATAACGGATGCCTGTCGCATCGAACATGACGATGACTGCAAAAATTGCGCTAATAGCGAAGAGTGGAGAATCAAAGCCTTCTTGCAAACCGACAGCAGTCGTCAAACCTGATACAGCAGCGGAATGAGAGCTCGGCATACTTCCCGTAGACGTCAGCAAACTCCAATCGATTTTGCGTGTGACGAAAAAATGAATCGGTACTTTAACAAATTGTGCGAGTCCAATGGCGAGTAGAGCAGTGATGAGAGGAAAGTTAGAAACTATCGAAATTAGGCTCAGTCCTTTCGTGCATTTTCTCTATTATACTAAACATTGTGTAAATGAAATGTAAAATCGATTCGGAACTCGAAATAAATGGAAAACATGGTATAATGAAAAACGAAAAGGAGTGGAATTTCATGAACGTAACACAAGTGAATCAAACAGCATTCGGTGAAGCGACAAGCTCTTTCTACGTCGTAGCAGTACACCGTGCAACAGATCAAGAGCAATGGGTAGCCGATTTAAAAGAAAAGACAGGGGTTGACCTCGTTGCGCTTTTAAAACAACAACTCATTTCTCATGAAGAAGGAAAAGTATCGCTCGTACCTACGATGCAAGAGTCAGGTATTACACGTATCGTAACAGTCGGTCTCGGAGCGAAATCAGAATGGATGATGTCGACAGTACGTGAAAGCTTCGCAGCAGTCGGAAAAGCGGCGCTTCAAGCGAAAGCGGAAGAAGTGACAATTTGTGTGCCAGCACTTGAAGCATTTGAGCAAGAGGTAGAAGAAGTCGTTAACGTAGCAGTAGAAGGAATCGGCCTCGGTCAATACGTCGTTCCTCATTACAAAGCGACGGTGAATGAAGCGGCATATGAGTGGTCTACGCTCGGTTTAGACGGTGCGGAAGATTTAGATGTTACAGTAGGACTCGCAAGTGCAGAAGCGGTGAATTACGCTCGTACGCTCGTCAACATGCCACCAAACATTTTAACGGCACGTGAAATGGCACGCCAAGCAGAGAAAATTGCTGAAAAGCACGGTTTTGAAATCGAAGTACTCGGTAAAGAAGAGCTTGAAGAAATCGGAGCAGGTGCATTGTTAGCGGTGAACCAAGGTTCTGTAGAGCCCCCACGTCTCATCGTTATGAAATATCATGGCGGCGGAGAAGACTGGACAGATGTGTTAGGTCTCGTCGGAAAAGGAATTACGTTCGATACAGGCGGTTACACATTAAAGCCAGGTCCTAGTATGGTCGGCATGAAAGGCGATATGGGCGGTGCAGCAGCAGTTCTCGGAGCGATGGACTTAATCGGTACACTTCGTCCAGAGCGCAATGTGATGGCGGTCATCGCATCGACAGATAATATGATTAACGGCGAAGCGATCCGTCCGGATGATGTCATTACATCACTTAGTGGCAAAACGATTGAAATTGTCAGCACAGATGCGGAAGGTCGTCTCGTTTTAGCGGATGCCGTAACGTATGCGAAACAAGAAGGAGCAGACTACTTAATCGATGTTGCGACATTGACAGGTGGTGTCATCGTAGCACTCGGTAAAGATAAAACAGGTGCGGTGACGAATGACGAAGCATATTTCGAAGAATTTATGCAAGCGGCGATTGAAGCGGATGAATTCGTTTGGCGTCTCCCATTGACGAAAAACGATAAAAAACGTATTCGCAACAGTTTAGTAGCGGATTTAAATAACGCACCAGGCCGTGACGGTCATATGATTTTCGGCGGTGGTTTCGTAGGAGAGTTCGCGGAAGATACACCGTGGGTTCATTTAGACATCGCAGGAACATCAGACGCAGAAGGACCACATGTGTTAGGTCCAAAAGGTGCGACCGGTGTTATGGTTCGTACGCTCGCGACATTTGCGGAGCAATTTGAAACGGAAAAATAAAAAATTGAAACAAAAAAAGCGAACGTCTCGTTAATCCGAGCGTTCGCTTTTTGTTAATCGATATCAGGGCGAGGGCGTGCTTTGCGCTTCGCTTCCTCTACAACTTCCTCTAATTCGTCTCCAACAGTGAGCGGTGACTTCTCGACGCCTGAAATGTAAGCAGCGCGTCCCATTAAGTGACCTCCGATAGGAGAGGTAATGAATAGAAAGACGATAGCAAGCAATAATTGAATACTGAACAAGCCTTCTTTTAACCAATAGTGGAAAAATACCCCGAGTAAAATACTCAGTACCCCAAATGTCGTACTTTTTGAAGCAGCATGTGCGCGTGTGTACACATCGGGCAGACGGAGAATACCAATCATCGTGACGAGTGTGAAAAGCACTCCGACACTAATTGTAATGACAATTAACGTATTAGCGATCACGGTCATATTGAATGATCTCTCCTTTCTCTATAAATTTAGAGAATGATACTGTCCCGATAAAGGACATAATCGCAACGAGTAAAATGACTTCGATGAAAAATTCTGTATCGAAAATAATGGATAGTAACGCGGTAGCGGAAATGATTAAAATACCAATTCCGTCTAAAGCGATGAGTCGGTCGGGAATCGATGGACCTTTGAAAACACGGTACATGAGCCCGAGCATCGACAATAGGACGAGCACGAGGGCTACCCACATAAATGTCATCATGAACGACTCACCTCCAATATCGCTTTTTCGAATGTGTTTTTGATTGAATGAATCGCTTCATCCACATCATCGACATCGATCGCGTGAATATACAATGTACTTTGATCATCTGAAACGTATAATACGACCGTTCCTGGTGTCAATGTAATTAAACTAGAAAGCAATGTAATTTCCCAGTCATGTTCTAATTCTGTAGGCAATGCGAAAATCATCGGTTGAATCTTTTCGAGATCTGGTTTCAAGACGACCATTAAAACCGAAATGTTGGATAACGTTAATTCCTTTAAAAAGATGAGGAATAATTTCGTCGCTGACCAAAGGCGCCAAATGTATAAACGCTGTTTGAAGAAGCGACGGAAAAGCACGATGAGCAAAAGCCCAATAATATATCCAACAATGAAAGACGTTGCGGAAACCGATGAATTAATTAACATCCAAATAACAGCGATAAATACGTTTAGTAATATTTGAAATGCCATTCGTTCATCACTCCTTAAATACCGCATCAATGTATAATGATGGGTCTAATAATACGTCTTTTGAATCTGTAATTAATGGCATGAACCATTCAGTTCCAACTCCGTAGACGACAGATAAGATGACGAGCAATGTCGTCGGAATCATCATCTTCTTATATTGCATGCGATTGACAGGCTTCGTCTCTTTCGGCTCTCCCCAAAACGCATATAAGAAAATGCGAATGACAGAGAGTAATACGACTAAGCTTGATAATAGTACCGCAATCGCTCCGATCCAATGCCCAGCATTGAACGAACCTTGAACGATGAGAAGCTTACCGATAAATCCGCTGAGTGGCGGAATTCCAGCGAGTCCGAATGCGGCGATTAAGTAAGTCCAACCGAGTCCAGGGTATTGCTTCATCAACCCGCTAATCTCTCGTAAATTACTCGTACCTGTAACGAAAATGATGACACCAATTAAGAGGAAGAGTGCTGCTTTAATGAGCATGTCGTGCACGATGTAGTACACGCTTCCTGCCATCGCGAAATCATCCATTAAAGAGACACCGTATAAAATGACACCGACTGCGATGACGATGTTATAAATAACGATTTGTTTTAAGTCGAAGTAAGCGAGTGCTCCGATACATCCGACAACGATTGTTAAAAGAGATAATCCCATCAACCACATATGTGTATAACCTACATCATGTACGAAGAAGAGCGTATACGTGCGTGTGATGGAGTATATGCCGACTTTCGTAAGTAAAGCACCGAATAGTGTCAATACAGGAATCGGTGGCGCAGCGTAAGCGCTAGGCAACCAGAAGTACAGTGGGAAAATCGCTCCTTTAATTCCGAAGACGATTAAAAATAAAATTCCAATCACTGTAATAATTCCAGGTTGATCAACTTCTGCAATCTTCACTGAAATGTCTGCCATGTTTAACGTTCCGACAATCGAGTATAAATACGCGACCGTAATGACGAATAGTGCAGACGATACGACGTTCACTAACATGTATTTAATCGATTCACGAAGTTGACGTTTCTCTCCGCCAAGGACAATTAAAACGTAACTCGCCATGAGAAGCACTTCGAAAAATACGAACATGTTGAAAATATCACCCGTCGTAAATGCGCCGTTAATTCCTGTAATCATAAATAAAATTGCAGGATAGTAATAGTTGCGCTCTCGTCCTTCATCGATCGCATAGAAGCTGTAGATGACGACGAAAAATGTAACAATTAATGTCGTCGTGACGAGCAATGCGGAGAAAGCATCGGACACCATCGAAATTCCGTAAGGTGCCGCCCAACTACCTAAATTGACGGTTTGAATTCCATCTGTATGGACGATGTACGCTAAGAAAATCGAGCTAATGAGACTGAGCGCAAGTCCGAGAGATACTAGAATTCGTTGAACGATAATATTTTCTTTAAAGAACAATAAGACAATCGCAAAGAAGAACGGGATGAGAATCGGAAATAATACGATATTAGTCATGTTCATCATTTCCTCTCAATGCATTCATATTGTCAGTTTTATGGACCGCATATAAACGGTAAGACAACACTAACATGAATGCTGTCACTCCAAAGCTAATGACGATCGCTGTTAAAATGAGCGCTTGTGGAAGCGGGTCGGCGAAGTCTGTCACACCATCTGCGATAACAGGAGGTGATTCTCCACCGAGGCCACCCATCGTTAAGATGAGCAAGTGAGCCCCGTGACTGAGCAAGCCCGTTCCTAAAATGATTTTTAAAAGAGAGCGCGATAAGATTAAGTAGACCGCTGCTGTGAAAAGTACGCCTACTAAAATAGCTGTGAGCAGTTCCATTACGTATCGCCTCCAATCGTTTGAATCATCGTCATCGCCGCTCCGACGACGACTAAATAAACACCTAAATCAAAGAGCATCGCGGTATGCAATGACGTTTCACCGAAAAGTGGTAAGTTGAAATCGTCAAAAGCATGTGTGAAAAATGGTAAGTCGACAAAAAGTGGCCAACTTGCCGTTAAAATCGCGAGCAACAGTCCGACTGCCACGACTTTCATAAAGTCGAAAGGCAGGGCTTTTTGAACTGTTTTTAAATCGAAGGCGAGCAATAGTAAAATGAGCGCCCCTGTCGTCAATAATCCTCCAACGAATCCTCCCCCAGGTGTGTAATGACCGGCGAAGAAAATATGGATGGAGAAAATGAAGATGATGAAGAAAACGACTTTCGTAGTTGTCTGTAAAATGACATCATTTGTTTTCATCTGCATGATCTCCTTTCAAACGTAGACGAATCATCGTGAATACACCGATTGCCGCAATCGATAAGACTGCGATTTCAAACAATGTATCAAAGCCACGATAGTCGACTAAAATAACGTTTACGATATTTCCCCCACCTGCTAATGTGTCGACCGTATCTTTATAATACTGTGAGATGGAAGGGATGAGCTTCGTCGAATGAGAAGCGAGAGCAACGAGTGTGATCGTAATTCCGACACCTGCTGCAATGATTCCGTTGACGATTTTATTTTGTTTCGTTTCACCGTGCGTATTCAATTGTGGCAAACGTTGGAATGCTAACAAGAATAACGCAACAGAGACCGTTTCAATAACGAGCTGTGTGAGCGCTAAGTCTGGCGCTTTAAACATGACGAAAAATAGTGCGATTGAATATCCGCTCGCCCCGAGTGCGATAAATGCTGCAATACGTGATTTTGCCAATAGGACGAAACTGATCGCCAACAGTAAAATCATCGCATTTAAAATAGCGAAAATCGACACAGGTGTTACGGAAGATAAATCAAACGCAAATGCGCTTTTCGCAAAGACAGCGATTAGCGTAATGATCGAGAATGACGCGAAAATGTATAAGAAGTACGTGCGCGTCACGCCTGTCATATAAGCGCGTGAAATTTTATTCATACCGACTTCGCTAAAGTTCATCATCGCATCGTAGAAACGATTGAGCGATAAGTAGCTCGGCTGAATGCCGTAATACGGTTGCCATTTGTCCAATGTTTTATACATGAGGAATCCAATGACCACGACTCCGACCGTTAACCAAAGTGCAGGTGCATTGAATCCGTGCCAAGCTTGAATCTGAATCGTTACATCTTGTGGCACTGCATATAAATGTGGTTGGAGTGCTGCGACAGCAGGTTTAATAATCCAATCACTAAACTTGTTCGGAATGAAGAAGATGACGACGACAAATGCCGCTAAAATAATCGGTGAAATGAGCATGCCAAATGGCGGCTCTTTCGGTGAAGCGGGCAGTTGTTCGACATCGCCTTTTTTCACGAATGTGTAGAAGACGAAATAGAAGCTGTAAATAAATGTGAAAACGCTCGCAATCCAAGCGATGACAGGGAATAAAATACCCCACGTATCAAATTGGAACAATTCGAAATGACGAATTGTAAGCATCGCATCTAAAAACATCTCTTTACTTAAGAAACCGTTAAATGGTGGAAGACCTGCCATCGAGAATGAACCGATCGCCGCTACAGTGAATGTAATCGGCATAATGCTCATCAATCCACCTAATTTACGAATATCTCGAGTGCCTGCTTCGTGGTCAACAATCCCTGCAATCATGAACAAGCTTCCTTTAAAGGTAGCGTGGTTCAATAAATGGAAGATCGCTGCGAAACCGGCAATCGCGAAAATAGGTTCAGCAGAATGTACAGACATCCCACTTGCCCCGAGCAACGACATAATTAAACCGAGTTGACTCACAGTAGAGAAGGCGAGAATCGCTTTGAGGTCGGTTTGTTTGACCGCAAAGAAAGAGCCCCAGAACAATGTGAATAACCCGATTCCTGTCACGAGCCAAATCCAAACGCTCGATGTTGCAAATAAAGGGGTGAAACGAGCAACGAGATAAAGACCAGCTTTAACCATCGTCGCAGAGTGTAAATACGCACTGACGGGTGTCGGTGCTTCCATCGCATCTGGCAACCAGATGTAGAATGGAAATTGTGCAGATTTCGTGAATGCTCCTAATAAAATAAGGAGTAAAGCTAAAATAAATAACGGATGATCCGCAACTTGTGAACTGTTGGCGATCATCTCACGGATAGAATAACTGCCAGCTGCTAAACTTAAAATCGCAAAGCCTCCGAGCATCATTAAACCACCGAATACTGTAATCATCATCGATTTCAAAGCTCCGAATCGAGATGCGTCCTTCGTATACCAATAACCGATTAATAGGAATGAAGAAATCGACGTTAACTCCCAAAATAAGTAGAGTGAAATGACGTTATCCGATTGAACAACCCCGAGCATCGCGCTCATGAAAAGCAATAAGTACACATAGAAGTGACCTAGTTTTTCCTTTGATTGATCTAAATAATAAATCGAATAGAGGACGACGAGCGACCCAATTCCAGTAATCAATAAACTAAATAGTAAGCTCAGTCCATCAATGTATGAATAAAATTCAATTCCGAGCGAGGGAATCCAACTGAAAGAAGATTCAAGTACGAATCCTTCCATTGAGGTCGGAATGAGCATCGCATAAATGATGAAAAGCACGAGTGGAACGGCTAAAACGAACCAACCAGTATGTATGCGCTTTACTAAACGGAATAAAGATGGGACGAATAAAGCTGCAATCATCGGCACGAAGATAAAGAAAACATAATCCACGAAATAATCCTCCTTTCGAAATAAAAAGCATGTACTACCAACAAAGTATAGCGCAAAATAAAAAACTTTGCATTGTGTAAAATAGGACAATCCTTGCTAAAAATGAGTTCTTTCCTATATATTAGAGAGGTTAAAAAATATTTTTGAGGTGCCGTATGAAAAATCCTTATATTTTTGGCTATTTACCGTTCGTCAACATCGTCCTATTCAGCTTAACGTTCGGTGTTTATGCTGTCAGTTTTATCGTTGAACAATTTAAACATATCGGCTTATATGAAGGACTTTTAGAATTTTTTTCAGATATTCAAATACGCTTACTTTTTTTAATTGTTTTTGCTGTTTTATTTTTTATGATTTTTTCAGCGTTGAAACTGATCGCCGAAACGATTCATGAAACGGCGATGCTCTTTTTTGCAAAAGAAGTAGATCCTTCATTATACCGAAAAGTGAAGAGCGGCAACTTAATTTATTTTTTAGGTGCGTTAATTTCAATCGCATCGATTCAATCATTGCTCGGTCTCATCATTATTTTTGCAGCATCGACATTGCTCTACTTTAATTTTTTAATGTATCAATTAAGTAAACAAACGAATTTTATGCATTTAATCGGTCTTATCTTTTTTGAAATCATTATTTGGGCGACGCTATTATCTGTTGTCGCTTACGCTTTATTGAAATTGTATAACGGAATTGTCGAAGCGATACCGCTTGTGACGACAGAACAATAAAAGAGAAGGTTTCGCCTGAGCGAAGTATTCTCTTTTTTTAGTGACCGTAATAAGGATTGAGTAAGTAAGAGAGTGAACGATGATGTAGTTTAGCGGAACTGTAAGATTCGATACTTTTATTGTCATCATTTCCGAGCCATACTGCCGCGGTATAGCGATCGTTCAATCCAGCAATCCACAAATCTTTATAGTAATCTGTAGTACCTGTTTTAGCACCAGTGTAATTTGTAGAGTATGTTAAGCCTTGGGCCGTCCCATTGACAACGGTACTGTGTAAAAGTTGTCGCATTGTACTCACTGTGCGTTCATTCCATACTTCAATCGAATCGACAGGTCGTTGATACAATACCTCGCCATTTAACGTCTTTAAAGAACGGATTGTTGACGGTTCTAAGTAATAGCCATCGATAAAACTTGAATATCCTTTGGCCATTTCGAGGGGTGTAAAACCTTTTGTAAAACCACCTAATGCTGCGGCATACGTATGGTCTTGCTCTGTAATATGTTCAAAATTGAAAGGTTGAAGCGATTCAAAAGCTTTATCTAATCCGACTCGCTGTAAAGAGCGCACTGCAGCGGTATTGTGACTGTAGCGAAATGCTTGGTCTAACGTCGTCACACCGTATGTCGCACGTCCGATATTTTTAGGACAATATTGATGAATACAAATATTGCTGCTATCGATCAAAGATTGTGGCGTATATCGTTGCTGTTCGAGCAATGGTGCATACACGAGTAATGGTTTGATCGCAGAACCAGGTTGGCGCACGGCTTGGTGAGCTCGGTGAAATCCTGCTTTTTCATAGTTTTGTCCCGCATAAAGGGAGACGATTTCACGCGTGTCATTTGAAATGACGGCTCCTCCCATTTGTAAAACTGGGTATGGGGAGAGTAATTGGTTCACATTTGTTTCCACTTGATTTTGCTTTTGCTCAGCGAGTGCTGTTTCAATGATAAGTCCGTCTTGTAAAAGTTGATGGTATTCGGCTTGGAATTCCTGCCAAATGACTGACTGTTCATCTACTGAAGCGTTTTTTAATCGCTCATCATAGCCAAGTTCTCTTATTAAAATACGTTGAGCTTCTGACATGACGTAATCCGAATACATCGGGAAGCGGTCTACTTTTTGTTTCACTTGCAAATCAATCGGCAATTGTTTGAAAGCTTCTGCTTCTTCTTCAGTAATGACTCCTTCACGAGCGACGAGGTCGAGCAATCGTTCTTGACGCGCTTTCGTTCGCTCAAAATGGCGTAAAGGGTTGTAAAAAGATGGGTTGTTTGGAATTGCTGCTAAGAAGGCAATTTCCGCTTCATTCAATTCGGCGAGTGGCCGACTGAAATAATAAGTGGCCGCCGCACCTAATCCATATACACGATTTGCGAAATACATTTCATTTAAGTACATTTCTAAAATTTCATCTTTTGAAAATTTCTTTTCTAACTCGGCAGAATAAAGGAGCTCTTTAAATTTTCGTTCATACGTTTTTTCGGTCGTTAAAAAGCGCATACGTACGAGTTGTTGAGTAATCGTCGAAGCCCCTTGTTGAATGTCATCATTCACACTATTCATCGCGAATGCACGGATAATCGCGGCGATATCATAGCCTTTATGTGTATAAAAAGCGCGATCTTCACTTTGTAAAAAGATTTGTTGTGCAAAGTGAGAAAATTGGTGAAGGGCGAGCGGTTCACGCCATTCTACATACACTTCTGAAAATACTTGTCCATCGCTATTGAGCAATGTGACGGGTAAAGTGAGCAGCGGGTCTTCAATGACGATTGAATCTTGGACACGCTGTTTATATTCAGTGGCATAGTACCACTCTGAAACGATTCCTTTTTGAGCGAAGAAAAGTAGTGGAATCGCTAAAAGAGCGAGTACGAAGCCGACCCATTGCTTCATGCAAGTAGCCTCCTTGAATCAAAACATAATAGTAAAAGAATAGCACACTTTTTCTGAATGGAACATGATGGGAAAGTAAAAAATGCCCTACCTTTCGAAAAAGGCGGGGCATCTCTTTACGATTGTTGTTCTTTTAATAAATAATCTTCAAAATCGATCGTTTTTCGTTTGCGTGCTAAGAACAGTAAAACGAAAGCGATGACGAAGAGGGAAGCGGTCACTAAAAAGACAGCAGAAATGCCGATGATACCACTGATAATCCCTCCGAACATCGGTCCGATAATATTACCTAAGAAGCGGAAGCTCGTATTGTAGCCCATCACTTCGCCTTGAATTTCAATCGGTGCTTCTCTGCGCACGAGTGCAGTCGTCACTGGAATCATGCCACCAACGACGATTCCGAATAATAGTCTGCATAAAATTAATTGCCATAAGCTCGTAACGAACGCTTGTGGGAAAATGAAAAGAGCGGATAGCAATAGAAGAATCGTCAATACTTTTTCATATCCGATAGAATCTCCGAGTTTTCCCCATTGTCTCGCGAATAGCAAGTTACCGAGACCGGCTGCACTGAACGTTAAACCAGCTAAAAATGCGACTTCTTGCGCACCTGTTAATTCCGCTACATAGAGCGAAAGTAAAGGTTGTATACTGAAGTTACCAATTTGAATTAAAGATGTGACGAGCATGACATTTAACATGAGTGGGTGATGTAAAATTCCATGTAAAATCATCTTGCGTGAAAACTTAGCTTCACGTTTCGTTTTTACTTTTTTCTCTTCTTTAATGCCGAAAAGAACGAGTAAAGCGGCAGTCGCTACTGTAGCAGAAGTGATGATGAACGTGTATTGGAATCCGAAAGCATCTGCGAGAAGGCCTCCGAAGACAGGACCAAATAAAGTACCAGCAACGCTCCCCATTTGCATCGTACCGAGCATTTTTCCTGCTTCTTCTTTTTTTACTTGTGAGGAGATGAAAGCGAGAGATGTCGGCACGAATCCTGTTACGACACCGTTAAAAAGACGTAAAATGAAGAAAGTTTCGACTGAATTGACGAATCCCATTAAAAAAACAGAGAGTGCAATCCCGAAACCGTTAATGAGTAAAATTGGCTTAAAGCCGTATTTGTCTGCGATTCGTCCCCAAATTGGTGACATGATGAACGCAGTGACGAAGGTAGCCCCGAAAATGAGCCCTGCCCATTTTTGGATATAGGCGTCAGAGTGATCTCCGAACGTCGTAATGTATAAAGATAAAAAAGGCATGATCATCGTCATCGTGCCCGCCACTAAAAAGTTGGCGAACCACATAATGATAAAATTCTTTTTTTGCACGTTTTTCACTATAGAAAACCTACTTTCTGTCTCGTGCTCTATTGATTTAAGTATAGGCTACTTCCGTTTGTGAATAAAGTGTCATGCTTTCTTATCGAAATTGTGAGATACTTGTGCTAAAATAATGAAGGTGATAGACATATGAAAAAAATGAAGATTAGTCTCTTTCTATTACTCGCTACATTTTTACTCATCGCATGTTCTGAAGAGGATGAATCGAGTACAGCTGGTGAGTCCAGTGAGCCGGTAGAAGAGAAAAGCCAACAGGAGGATCATAATATGTACCCACAGTTAAACAAAGAAGTAGCAGAAAATGAAGCACTCGTTGTCATGCATACGAATAAGGGTGACATCAAAATAAAATTATTCAAAGAAGAAACACCGAAAACAGTAGAGAACTTCATTACTCACGCTGAAAACGGTTATTATGACGGTGTGATTTTCCACCGCGTCATCGAAGATTTCATGATCCAAGGGGGAGACCCTGATGGAACAGGAATGGGCGGCGAAAGTATTTACGGCGGTTCATTTGAAGATGAGTTCACGATGAACTTATTTAACTTACGCGGTGCGCTTTCAATGGCAAACGCTGGTCCAAACACGAATGGTAGCCAGTTCTTCATCGTACAAGCGAACAAGTCACACGGTTCAGCTGCACAATTAAAAGAAGGTGGATGGCCAGAAGAAATCGCAGAAGCTTATGAAGAGATGGGTGGAACTCCACATTTAGATCAACGCCATACAGTATTCGGTCACGTAGTAGAGGGAATGGACGTTGTCGATGACATCGCAGCAGTTCAAAAAGGCCCTGGCGACCGTCCAGTATACGATGTAGTCATTGAGTCAATCGACGTCATTCAAAAATAATAAAAGAATAGGAAGTGGTTCAATTGATGCCGTTCCTTTATTTCCCGGAAGATAAGTCGGAATACATTCCGGCTGCTATATCATTTACGATTTTTATGATTTTAATGATCATCACTTACCGTTGGATTCTTAAAATCTCGAAAAAGCAAGAAGCTGAATCGAAAAAAATCGAAGAACGTGTCATGCGTGAACGTGAAGAGAATATAAAGCATACTGCTCAACACTCGCACGACAAATAAGGAAAAGCTCTCAGTAAGATGACTGTCATCTCGCTGAGAGCTTTTTTGTTAACTTAAAGACTGGAATCCTTTTATAATGCGCGCGACACCATCTTCAAGAAATGGCTTCGGAGTTGCGACGTTAATGCGTAAAAATCCTTCGCCTTCTTTTCCATATTTACTACCAGGGTCGAGTGCTACTTTCCCTTCATGAAGTAAAGCGTTCATCACTTCTTTTTCGGAGAATCCTGTTTCACGGTAGTCGAGCCACATTAAATACGTACTTTCTGGTTTGCGAATTTTTAATTTAGGAAGTGCAGTCGTTAATGTTTCGATGACATAATCGAAATGTTCATCCAATACGCTCTTCAATTCATCGAGCCAAGGGCGACCTTCGCGATATGCAGCGATCCAAGCACTTGAAGCGAAAGCATTCAATTCCATTTGACCGTGGAATTGAGCCGTTTGTTGTAACGCTTTACGAATTTCAGCATTCGTCACAACCATCGCAGCCGCTTGTACACCCGCTAAGTTAAATGTTTTCGTCGGAGCGACACAAGTGACTAGGCGATCTTCTTTTGTCGCTAACGTTGCGATTGGAATATGTTGTTGTGAAAAGACGAGGTCTGAATGAATCTCATCCGATAAAATGAAAACATCGTGACGACGACAAATGTCGAGCACTTTTTGCAAATCTTCCCGGCTCCATACGACACCAGCAGGATTGTGCGGGTTGCATAAAATAAACATTTTGACATCATGTTCAATAATCGTTTGTTCGAAGTGCTCAAAAGCAAAAGAATACTGTCCGTCTTGCTCATGCAAAGGAGAATAAACGACTTTTCGGTTTTGATTCGTTGGAATGTTGAAGAACGGTGGGTAGACAGGGGGAGTCATAATAACCGTGTCTCCAGCTTCGGTAAATGTTTCTAAAATGGCAGCGATTGCAGGAATCACGCCATGCTGGAATAAGAGGTCCTCCGTTTGAATCGTCCAATCATGACTTTCTTTTAACCAATCAACTAAAGCGAGCTTACACTCCTCGCACATGTAAGAATAGCCGAAAATGGGATGCTTCAATCTTTCCTCTAAAGCAGCAGTGATCACATTAGGGATGGCGAAATCCATATCGGCAATCCACATCGGTAAAATATCACTCGCATCATCTAGCTGATAAACCGCTTCCATTTTGCCCCACTTCACAGAGCGCGTATTGTGTCGGTCATACACTTTTAAAAATTGTTCCCTCATAAAAACTCAACTCCTTTTGCATATTCTTTTTAAGTATAAACGATATACAGATTGAACGATAGATGAAGTAGAGAGAATTTTTAATTTAATAACGAGCGTTCAATTAACAGAATTGTGAAAAATAAGAGAAATCATTCAGTCTTTTTTGCGACAATAGAGGAGCTTTGTTATACTGATACATGAACATACACACATAGCGGATGAATAATGAGGAGCTGTTCCACATGGCGAAAATTTACAGAGTAGGTGACATCCTCACTGGAAAGGTGACAGGTATCCAGCCGTACGGAGTTTTTATTGCATTAGACGAACAGACTCAAGGACTCGTCCATATTTCAGAAATCACATACGGATATGTAAAAAACATTGAGGATTTTGTGAAAGTTGGCGATTACATCCGAGTGAAAGTATCCCATATCGATCGCGATACAGGGAAAATTAGTTTGTCGATCCGTGCGCTCAAAAAAGCACCTGCTCGCCGGCGCAAATATTACCGTTCTACGAAAACGTTACAGGAGCGGGTGAATGAGAGGGACGAGGTCGGTTTTCATTCGTTAGCTGAGAAGTTAGATGAATGGATCGAACAGTCAGGATTTAAAAACGGGGATTAGCATGATAGAGCTAATCCTCGTTTTTGTATGGAAGGGAATGAAACGACTAATTAAAACGTTCACTATTTTCGCAAGATTATGTTACAATGAGTGCAACAAATCATTTTATAAAAGAGGCGAATGAACTTATGGGGGAAAACTTTAACTTATTGACATCGACACAAGAGATTATTAAAGAAGCACTTCAGAAATTAGGTTACGATAAAGGTATGTACGAATTGTTAAAAGAGCCTTTGCGCACTGTGGAGATTAGAATTCCTGTCCGCATGGATGATGGCAAAGTACAAGTATTTACCGGTTTTCGCGCTCAACATAATGATGCAGTCGGTCCAAATAAAGGCGGTATCCGTCTGCACCCGCATGTCACTGTCGAAGATGTGAAAGCGTTATCGATGTGGATGACATTAAAAGCAGGTGTTATGAATTTACCTTATGGTGGCGGAAAAGGGGCTATCGTTTGTGACCCTAGAGAGTTATCGTTAGGTGAATTGGAACGTTTAAGTCGTGGTTATGTACGTGCACTGTTTGACTTAATAGGTCCAAATCAAGATGTTCCAGCCCCTGACATTTTCACAAATGCTCAAATGATGGCTTGGATGTTAGATGAATACAATACGTTAAATCGTTCGCAACAACCAGGTTTCATCACGGGCAAGCCGGTCGCACTCGGTGGATCGGAAGGACGCGAACGTGCTACTGCTTCAGGTGTAACAGTTGTCGTGAAAGAAGCGGCTAAAAAACGCAATCTCGATTTAAATGGTGCAACTGTTATCATTCAAGGATTCGGAAATGCTGGCAGCAACTTAGCGAAATTCCTTTCAGATGAAGGAGCTAAAGTAATTGGTATTTCAGATGCGCATGGGGCTTTACACGATTCGGAAGGTTTGGACGTAGAATATTTATTAGATCGTCGCGATAGTTTCGGTACAGTGACGACATTATTCGATGAGACAATTACAAATGAAGAACTTTTACAAATCCCTTGTGATATTTTAATTCCGGCAAGTATGGGAGAACAAATTTCATATCAAGATGCAAAGACTCTCGATACGAAAATTATTGTAGAAGTGGCGAATAATCCATTATCAGAAGAAGCGAACCGTTTATTAACAGAAAAAGGTGTGCTCATCATTCCAGATGTACTCGCAAGTTCAGGTGGCTTGACAGTATCCTACTTTGAATGGGTTCAAAACAACTCTGGTTACTATTGGACAGATGAAATGGTACGAGAGCGTATGTCAGCGAAAATGGTCGAAGCTTTCGAAAACATTTATACAGTTGCAGAAAGTCGTCGCATCGATATGAGACTCGCAGCTTATATGGTAGGAATTCAAAAAATTGCTGAAGGTTCAAGATTTAGAGGTTGGGCGTAAACGAAAATATATTCGCCTTTCTTATAAAGAAATAATATATTTGTAAAGGGAAGTTCTTTCGCAAAATCCATTGCGGGAGAACTTTTTCTATGGAGAGAGGGCGGGAATTCACAATGAAACCAAAAATGCATCCCTATATTCCGATTGCTATCGGGGTGATCGCGGTAGCGTTATCTGCTATTTTTGTAAAGATGACAACGGCAGATTCAGGTGTTGTCGCGTTTTATCGTATGTTGTTTTCAGTGCTATTAATGTCACCTGTTTTTTTAACACGTTACTTACATGAAGTGAAACTTTTAACAAAGCGGGATTGGATTTTCTCAAGCATTGCAGGATTATTTTTAGCTTTACATTTTGTGTTTTGGTTTGAATCTCTGAATTATACATCCGTTGCTAGCTCTACTGTTCTTGTAACATTACAACCGATTTTCGCTTTTGTGGGCACTTACTTCCTATTTAAAGAGAAAATTTCGATGCAAGCTTTTTTCTCGGCAACATTAGCGATTACAGGGAGCTTTATTATAAGTTGGGGAGACTTCCAAATTGGCGGAACCGCATTATTTGGAGATATCCTTGCTTTACTTGGTTGTGCATTTATTACAATCTATTTGCTTTTTGGGCAAGATGTAAGAAGAAGATTATCGTTAATGACTTATACATTTATCGTATACAGTGTAAGTACAATCGCTTTATTTTTTTATGTTTTAATGAAAGGAGCTTCATTCGGCCCGTATTCGTCAAATGAATGGATGTGGTTTTTCTTATTAGCACTCATTCCTAACTTCCTTGGTCATACACTTTTTAACTGGGCGCTAAAGTATGTCAGTACGAATGTAATCTCTGTGGCTATTTTATTTGAACCAGTAGGAGCGTCGATATTAGCTTATTATATATTTAAAGAAACATTAACGACGAGCCAAATAGCAGGGGGAATCGTTGTCATTGCAGGGATTTTATTGTTTGTAGTGGATCTCAAGAAAATAAAATTAAAGTATTTTCAAAAAAGACTTGATTTAAATTAGAGAGATGGTGTATATTAGTTATTGTCTTATTCGAGAGACGGAAAACAACTTTCGAATAACGAAATAAAAAAATATTAAAAAGTTGTTGACAAATGAATGAAGATGCTGTAAATTAAAGAAGTCGCTAAGAACGACACCATGAACATTGAAAACTGAACAGTAACTTGTTGATGAAATAAATCGTTTCTTTATTCAACCCCGTTGGATATCGAAACAAAAATTTTGGACATCTATAAAAGATGCCAGCAAAAATTTGAGCTTACTCAAATTTCTCTTTTTCTGTGAAAACAGAAAAAGAAACGAGACGCGAGCGAGACGAGGAAACGAAAGAGCGAATGAAGGAGCGTATTCAATACGTGACTGAAATGAGCGATTGAAGTTGACGAAGTATCGCGAAGCAGATCGCTTTCTTTTTTGAGAGTTTGATCCTGGCTCAGGACGAACGCTGGCGGCGTGCCTAATACATGCAAGTCGAGCGAACAAGAGAGGTGCTTGCACCTCTTGCGTTAGCGGCGGATGGGTGAGTAACACGTGGGCAACCTGCCCTGTAGATTGGGATAACTCGCGGAAACGCGGGCTAATACCAAATGATCCATCGTACCTCCTGGTACGATGTTGAAAGACGGTTTCGGCTGTCACTACAGGATGGGCCCGCGGCGCATTAGCTAGTTGGTGGGGTAATGGCCTACCAAGGCAACGATGCGTAGCCGACCTGAGAGGGTGATCGGCCACACTGGGACTGAGACACGGCCCAGACTCCTACGG